>JAGDMC010000102.1 GCA_017860395.1 Bacteroidota bacterium
GATTGCATTCTTAAGACCGCATCTAAGAGTGTCGTAGGTGTCTACAAGAAGTATTAACGGTTCTCCAAAATGGGATTTTATGTATGTATCGAATGCCTTAAATTCTCCTGCGATTGTGCAGCCGAATGCAGTTATAAAACTATGTGCCATCGTACCCGATGCCGGTATGCCAAACATGGTTGAAGTAAGAATATTGGATGAGTTTAGGCAACCACCAATGTAAGCGGCTTTTGCACCATAGGTTGCAGCCCACGGGCCGTGGGCCCTGCGTGATCCGAATTCGCTAATAGGTTTTGTGGTACTTCGCGACACCCTTGATGCCTTAGTTGCTATTGCCATTTGATGATTCATAATGCAAAGCATGGGCGTTTCCAGAACCTGAGCCTCAATAAGGGGGCCTTCAACAGTTATAACCGGCTGGGTTGGAAAAGCAATCTCTCCCTCCTCCATTGCGTATATGTTTCCGGTGAATTTCATTTCCGAGAGAAATTTCCGGTATTCCCGGTAATCTTCTCCGGGGAGAAACTTTTCAAAAAATGACTCATCTTCGCTCCCAAGACCGGTAACCATTTCGAGAGCTTCTTTAACTCCGCATACAACAGCCCAGTTGTTTTTGTCAGGGGCACTTCTGTAAAAAAGGTTGAAAATGGCTTTTTTATCCTTTAGACCTTTGTCATAGAAGGTTTTCCCCATTGTATACTGATACTTGTCGGAGCAATATGAGATATTCATGGTCTGGTATTTTAAACCATAAAGGTACTAAAAAAGTAAACCTGATGTTACTTAAGAAGCTTAAGCAAAGCTGTCCACTCTGCATCAAGCAGTTTAATAAGTTCTATGCAGTCAGACAAAGCCTCTTCTGTTGAAATTTTTTTTGATTCATGCTCTTTTATAGAGAATTCCAAAGCTTTTGCAATGTTCCCTAATCTATGAAAGCTTAGGTTAAAAGCAGAGCCTTTAATGGCATGTGCACAATGTTTTATCTGTTCGCAATCAGAAGGGAAATCCCCGTCAAATGATTCAAAATGATTTCTGATATCGCTTATATATTGGGGAATCTGAAGCCTGGCACTTTCAATTAAAAGTTCTACAATTTCATTGTCTCCGTCCACTTTTTCCAAGAGTTCGGATTTGTCAAACCTTTCTCCCCAAATTTCGGTAATCATAATTATTGTTGTTTTTCAAGGTTTGCAGGAGAGAAAAGACTTTCGGATAAATTGGAGCCTGCCTGAAAAGCATCTGTAGTGAGAACAGATTTTCTCCCGGTTTTCTCATTATTCATCTCCATTAAATAATAAAAGAATTTCCCCCCTGATACAGGTTTATAATCACTTATTGATTGTGTTTTTGAAAGTTTTCCGCTCAAGTCGTAGAATTCAATTTTATAACACAAATAATTTCCTTTATCGATGTAAGATATTTTTTTGCTGAAGCCGTTTTCACCTTCAAGTTCTTTTGTCTTTGGTGTTGCCTCAATTTTAAAGCAGTTTTTCCCGTTTAAAGTTTCTGCTGAGAGAAGTTTGTAGTTAAAGTCGTCTAAATTGGGTTTACTCATATCGGCATTTGTAAACTCCGAACCCATAAAATTCTTCCCTTTTTCGTTACTTACTATTCTTCTGCTCTTTTTAAGGGCAGGCATATAAATCCACATGTCATCGGATTTTCCTTCATAGTCGTAGACGAGCATAGCTGTTCCCCGAACATCGGCAGGGTCAATGAAACGCATAATCATCTTCGTTACTTCTCCGAATTTTTTACTTGCAATGCTCACCTTTCTGGTGCGCACATTCCCTTTCTGATCATAAATTTTGAGAGTAGTCACCATCTCCATTGAAGAGAGAGCAATTATATCGGCAGAATTCTTACTTACTTCCCGAGCATCCTGACCGCTGGAAGAGGCTGAAAAACAAAAAATGCAGGAGGCTATTAAAACAGTTATTGCAGTTAACCTTTTCATAATTCGTATTTTTATTTCAGAAATTTTGGTTTAAAGATAATACAGATTGCCGGAATGAGCATAAGTGCAGAAAAGAGGCAAAACAGAAGTGACAGGATTATGAGCAGTGCAAATGATTTTATGAGTGGGAATGCAGACAGGAAAAGTACTGAAAAACCTAACATCACAGAGAGCGCATTTATTGTAATACCACGCCCCGTTGTACGGATTGCAGTCTGAAATGCAGCAGGGAAGCCAACTCCGAGGGAGAGCTCACTTCTTACCCTCCAGAAAATGTGAATTGTAAAGTCGACACCCAGCCCAATTGAAATTGAAGAGAGCAGTGCAGTAATAATATTCAGTTCAATGCCAAGCCAGCCCATGAGCCCGAATATGCAAAAAACGGCATAGAGCAACGGAATGGAGCCAAGTAACCCGGCTGTAACGCTTTTGAAAATAATCGCAAGAAGAATTACTATTGCAATAAAGGCAAAAATAAGAGAGTAGTACTGTCCGGTTACCACAGATTCACTCATCTCCTTTTCTACAAGAGCGTATCCGCCGATGACCGTGCCCGGGTCGTCCTTTGTCAGAGCCTTTATTTTATCTATTATCAATTTTGCTTCACTCAGCTTTTCGTAATTGCACTGAATTGTCATTATTGCTTTCGTGTAATCGAAATCCACAAGATTTTCAAAAGCAGACGGGTCGCCATTCATAGAATATAGTTCTATATACTGGGCAACACCTTCTCTGGTTTGAGGAATTCTGTTGTAGCCCGGATCGGACGGGTCATTCAGGGCTGTACTCATTTTACGTATAATAGTTGCAATTGAGGTAACACTTCCTACTCCGGGCATTTTCTCAAGCTCTTCTTCATACGTTGACATTTTTGTGAGAATAGCAGGGTCCTTTATATCCCCGTCAAACATAATATTAATCATCTTGCTTCCTCCAAAAGCCTTGTTTGTAATATTTATGCTCTTATTGTAAGGGTGTTTCTGAGGCAGAATGTCATTAAAATCCGACGCAACACGAAAGTTAAAAAGGCCGGCAAGTGAAAGGGCAATAAATGCAATAAAGGATATTATAATGAAACGGGGATTGTCTGTTACAAATCTCCCGATATGGTTCAGTATATAAACAATCTTCCCCCTCTTTTCCCCTTCAATATCAAAATGTACTTTTCCCTTTTTCATTACAGAAAGAATGGCCGGGATAAACGTAAGGCTGAGTATGAGCGCCAGCGCAATACCAATTGATGACACAACTCCCATTTGAGTTGCAGGAAGCAGTACACTCATAATTAGACCGAGAACCCCAACTATTGTTGTGAGTCCGCAGAGAATCACAGGTTTGTTAAGGTATGTACTTGCTTCTGTAACTATTTCATTCATAGTCATATTAGGGTCAAGGGCGTTAAGTTCCTGATATCTGGAAACATAGTGGACCCCGTAGTTGTTTGCAATAGCAAGCATCATAACAGGAATAATAATTCCGATAATACTGAGTTCCCATCCAAAAAGCGGAATGAGGGACATTGAAGCGACTATTGATATTAATACTATTGTAAATGGCAGAAGTACTCCCTTCAGTTCTCTGAATGAAATCCAGAAAAAAAGTAGCATTAACAGCAACCCTATAGGCAGCAAAATCATGATATCTCTGCTAATTTTATCATTTGCCTCACTTCTCAGGTATGGCTGCCCGTTCAGATAAACTTTTTCATTTCCGGGAAATTCATCCAGCTTTTTATAAATAAGGTCAATTAGCTCTTTGTCCTTAGTAGTTTTGTTCGAATTGAGGAGGAGAAGTGCATATTTAAAGTCCTCCGAGACGAGAAGTTTATATGCCAGATCATTTTTTTTAATCTCTTCCCTCAGTGCCTCTCTCTCTTCAGGCGTTTGAGGAAGAGTTTTAACTACAGGATCAACAATCATTGTTCCATCTTCGGAACGAATGTCTCTTGTTGTATAAAGCGAAATTACAGAGGCAAATTCGTTCATTTTTCCGAATTCGGATGAAAGTTTTTCAAGTCTCTCCAGTGTGGCCGGATTTAGAATATCATCGGTTTCAAATATCAGAATAACAGGCTCATAAGTGCCAAAAATCTCACCAATTTTGTCATTGTTGACTTTTGACTCCATCTTGTCGGGCAGATATGACTCAAGATCGGGATTTACTTTAATTGTAATCAGAGGAATTATGCTTGCGGCAGCCAAAATTATTGTTGCAATTATTATTGTCCAACGATATTTAATTATCCCAATCTTCTTTTCCATTTGAATTTTTAATTAAAATGAGGCTTTTATTTCGAAAAACAATCCGTTCATTACAGGAGCAGAATAATCAAAAAGCGATTCGGCCGGCCCGTGCATATAGGAACCGCCAATGCAGAAGGTAAGATTGTCTGTGGCATTCCAGCTTAGTTTTGGCCTTATCATGTATTCTTTTGAAGTAATATTATAGAAGCCGGTGAGTTCTCCGGTGAGGGTTTCATATGCAAAACTTTTTCGTACAGTAAGTGAAAGAGCGTGGTTCGAGCTTTTTTGCTGATTGAATATTTTCCTGTTAAACAATGAACTCTGATAGTAAACCATATTCTGCAAATAAAGCAATTGGGACATAGGATTTTCGGGATGTGAAAGAACAGGCTCCGCAAGCGGTTTGAAGTCAGGAACACATTTACCCACATATTGGAAAATAGTTAAATATCCTCCGAAATCCTTTTCAATGGCTCCGACATAACTTATATCGGGAGCAGGAATGAACATAAACAAATCGGACCCTTTTGTACGATTGTAAGCAGCCTCTCCTCTAAGAATCCATGAGCCGAGAGGCAGGGCAAAGTCGGCGCCGAAAGACTGCTTATGAAATGAAGTTGCTGTATATAGAATTTCTGGAGCAGGATTGGGGTTGCTGATATCAAGATTTATTGTTTTAACATTGAATCCGTGAAATGGGTCGTATCCGCGAAAATAGGAGAGAGAGAATCCAATCCTGGACAATTCAAAATTAATTTTTGCGGCTATTGCCCCATTTTTGAATTTGCTTTCGGGAATAGTGGGCCCTGCAAATTTTGCATACTGGCCAAGATCAAACAGATCGAAGCGGTAATTTGATGCCCGGTAGTATGGAACCCCAATTAAATCAATATCTATTGCGGAATTGATTCTGTATTTTGCCCGGAGCATAAAATTAGACAGATTCTGGTCGTCCGGGTCAGATGTGAGAAAAAAATAATCTTTTGCATTAATGTTATTTGTAGGATTAAAGCCATCGGTACGTCCCCATTTTACAATCTGGTTACCCGCCAGAAAATCAAATTTGTCCGATACGTATCCTGCGTACGCTTCAACTATATCCAGCTTGTTATAGTATTTGTCGAACATGTTCCCGCCGCGAAACCATATTTCCGAATGAAGAATTGTATGTTTTCCGATATACCTTGCCTTTAACGCAAATTGAGCAAATACAGATGTGAGATCGTAATTTTTTGATCCTCCGTAAAATGCTCCCCTTACGTAACCACTTACCTCTGTATTTTGAGAAAGACCTTTTTTTTGTTCGGATGTGGAGTCTTTCTGAGAGTCGGTAAAGAGGGACTGGGCACAGAGCGGGTTGAGAATCAAAATTGCCAGTATAGTGAGAATCTTTGATTTCATTTTACAGCAGTTTTATGCTATAAAGTTAAATCAAATTTAGACTAATGAGCAAAAAAATGAGACTAAAGAATATCTATCAGAATAAATGAGAGCGCACCTGCTATGTAACCGGCAAAAGCGAGCAGGGAAATATTCTTAAAATACCAGTTGAAGCTGATTTTTTCGATACCCATTACCACGACGCCGGATACGGACCCGATAATCAATACGCT
>JAGDMC010000279.1 GCA_017860395.1 Bacteroidota bacterium
AATCCCCTCTTCCAGAGGATGCGATATAACCGCAGGAGGATTGTTCTGAGAAAAAAGTAACCTGCAACCAAGTGCCTCTGCTTCAAGCTGCAGGTCAAATGTAACAGGTAGCCCGTCCGGAGAATATTTTTCGATTGCTGCATCAAGCCCTTTTACAACAGACTCTGTATTTGAGAGGTAAACGTCTGCAGTTTCTCCGGTTAAAAATGCTCCATGACATCCCACAAAAGGCAGCCATGCCGGCCTGTCGTTTTCTACAAGCCCGAAAGAGCCGGTTATGTATTCTTTTCCTGTCATGATATTATAGCGAATTGATAAATTCTACGGCTATCTGAGGGTTGGGAGCAAATAAATCTGCTCCTATCCTATGTGCAAACTCGTTATTCAGAGGAGCCCCGCCTACTATGATTTTTTGGGAAGGATACACTTCTCGGAGTGTGCGGACAGATTTTTCCATCGATTCCATTGTTGTTGTAAGCAGTGCAGACATTCCCAAAATGCATCCCGGATTATCACCAATCGCTTCCAAAAATTTTTCTGTTTTTACATCCACTCCCAGGTCCACAACTGTCCAGCCGGAGCCTTCTATCATCATTGACACAAGGTTCTTTCCTATATCGTGTAAATCGCCGGATACTGTTCCAATAACAAAAGTTCCTCTCTTGCAAATCTCTCCCGAGCTGAAATATGGCTTCAGATGACTCATTGCACTGTTCATTGCCTTAGCACACATAAGAACCTGGGGAACGAACAGTTTCTTGTCTTTGAAAAGATCGCCAACGATTCCCATTGCCGGAATCATGGCTTTTGTGAGAATATCGTTTGCAGAAACTCCGTTTTCAAGAGCTTCGCCTGTGAGTTCGAATGCTCCCGGCTGCCCTTTCATATCGGGTGGATATGGCGAATTTATATCTACTTTTCCTTTTTGAATTGATATTGAAATCCTTCCGATAAAATCTTCCATTTGATGTGTATTTTCAACAAATTTATGAATAAAAAAAACAGCAAAATGTCTTCGGGGGGATTTTAAATGGGATTGAACAAAAAATTGTAC
This sequence comes from Bacteroidota bacterium, assembly GCA_017860395.1. Lineage (GTDB taxonomy): Bacteria > Bacteroidota > Bacteroidia > Bacteroidales > UBA932 > Bact-08. The sequence goes on from JAGDMC010000279.1 coordinate 1,055, forward strand.
CTTTATCGCTTAAAAGTGAAGTTTAAAACACATACAAATTATGAATCTGAAACACATCTCCCTTAGCGTAGAAAACCATGTCGGTAAAATTACAATAAGCAACCCTCCCACACTTAATGCACTAAACAGTCTCATAATTAAAGAGCTGGGGCAGGCAATTGACGTCGTTGCCGCCGACAGCGATATTTATGTTCTCATAATTACCGGAGATGGCAGGTCTTTCGTTGCAGGGGCAGATATTTCCGAAATGGTTAACTTAAATCCCGAGTTGGGAAAGGCTTTTGGAGAAACCGGTTCATCTGTTTTCAGGAAAATCGAGAAACTTGAGAAACCGGTTATAGCCGCCGTTAACGGATTTGCCCTTGGAGGAGGTTGTGAACTTGCTCTTTCATGTGATATACGGATTGCTTCCGAAAATGCTAAATTCGGGCAACCGGAAGTGGGACTCGGAATTTGTCCCGGTTTTTCCGGAACAGTAAGGATGGCGAAGCTTTTAGGGCCGGGCAAGGCAAAAGAACTGATATTTACAGGAAGAGTCATTGGTGCTGCCGAAGCACTGGAGATAGGCCTCGTAAATAGCGTGGTTAAGCAGGAAGATATCATGGACAAAGCCATGGAGATGGCCGGCATGATAGCTGTCAAAGCTCCGTTTGCAGTGAAATACTCAAAAGAAGCAATAAACAATGCAATGGATTTCGACAGCGAACAGTCAATTGAAATGGAAAACATTCTTTTTGGAAAGTGTTTCTCAACAGAAGATCAGAAAGAGGGAATGGCTGCTTTTTTAGCTAAGAGAAAACCTCTTTTCACAAACAAATAATTGATAATTAATAAACACAAAATATACCTCAGGATTATGAAAATTGGAGTTATCGGAACAGGCACAATGGGCAGCGGAATTGTGAAATCATATCAAAAAATCTTTCAAAACTTGTTGAAAAAGAAAAAATTACTGCCGCAGAAAGTGAGCAGATAAAATCCAGAGTAACCGGCACAATAACATACGACTTATTTTCCGATGCCGACATTGTAATTGAAGCAATTCTCGAACATATGGATCTGAAAAGAGAGATATTCGGGACATTGGATAAAATTTGCAAACCTGAAACAATTCTGGCCTCCAATACTTCTTCACTATCAATTACAGAAATTGCCGCATCTACAAAAAGGGCTGAAAGAGTGATAGGAATGCACTTCTTCAATCCTGCTCCGGTCATGAAACTTGTAGAGGTAATCAAAGGGCAGCTTACAGCACCCGAAGTGCATGATTTTGTTATAGATCTTGCAAAACAGATGGGCAAAACTCCTGTTACTGTAAATGAAGCACCGGGATTTGTTGTGAACAGAATACTCATTCCTCTTGTTAATGAAGGTGTGGCTATCCTTGCAGATGGCGTAGCCACGAAAGAAGAGATAGACGAGGCGATGAAACTGGGAGCAAACCATCCTATGGGCCCTCTTGCTCTGGGAGACCTAATTGGTTTGGATGTCTGTCTTGCAATTATGGAAGTCCTTTACAGCGAATTCGGCGATTCTAAATACAGACCTCACCCGCTGCTCCGTAAAATGGTAAGGGCAAATTTACTGGGTCGCAAAACAGGAAAAGGATTTTACGACTACGGAAGGTAGTTGCGGGAAAACGAAACATAATTACTTTTAAACTGCAAATATGCCACTGAGCAGACTGGTGTCGCAAAAGGTTTCAAGAACGAATTATAAAGGACTGATGCAAAGACGTATCAAAAAGGTCCTTATGATTTGCAGCAGCTATGATGCGTATACCCTTGAAGAAGACGGAAGAATTGAGGTTCAGATCTACAAGGAATATGTCGATTTGAATCTCAGCAATCCTCCTACATTTACCTGGGTAACATCTTCGCTTGACGCATACAACCTTCTCGAATCCGACAACGATTTTGATCTTATAATCAGTATGTTCAATGTGGGCGAGCTTGATGTTTTCAAGTTTTCCAGACAACTGAGAGAAGAAGGATTGCATATACCTTTTGTCCTGCTGACACACTTTTCAAAAGAACTGCACAGGTTAATTGAAAATCAGGACTGCTCTGGAATTGATTATATCTTCAGCTGGCAGGGAAATGCCGATCTTATCCTGGCAATCATTAAATTATTCGAAGACAGGATGAATGCCGATGATGACATTGTGGGTGCAGGCGTTCAGTCCATTTTGCTTGTAGAAGATTCTGTGAGATACTACTCCACATACCTTCCTGCTCTGTATAAGCTTGTTCTTCAGCAAAGTGCAGAATTTTTAAAGGAGGCGCTCAACGAGCAGCAGCAGAAACTACGAAAAAGAGCAAGGCCAAAAATATTACTGGCAACAAATTACACAGAGGCTGTTCAATTGTATGAACAGTACAAAAAGAATCTTCTTGGGGTAATATCAGATGTAGCTTTTGTAATAAACAAAAGCGACCCGTCCTATACCGAAAAAATGGATGCGGGAATTGATTTG
>JAGDMC010000103.1 GCA_017860395.1 Bacteroidota bacterium
TGAAGCTGCGCTGATAGCAGCCAGAAATAACAAACAGTTTATTGAAAAACAGGACTTTCTTGATGCCGTTGACAGAATAATAGGTGGTCTTGAAAGAAGGAGCAAGATAATATCTCCGGACGAAAAGCGCACAATTGCATTCCACGAGGCAGGGCACGCAACGGTAAGCTGGATGCTTCCACACGCAAATCCTTTGCTCAAAGTTACAATTATCCCAAGAGGAAGGGCATTGGGTGCTGCCTGGTACCTTCCGGAAGAGCGCCAGATTACCACCACAGAACAAATGATGGATGAAATGGCCGCAACGCTTGGTGGCAGAGTTGCAGAAGAGCTCATCAATGGCAAAATATCCACAGGAGCCCTAAGCGACCTTGAAAAGATAACCAAACAGGCTTATGCAATGGTTTCCTATCTTGGCATGAGCGAAAAGGTAGGCAACATCTCTTTCTACGATTCTACAGACTCTGCCGGATTCACTATTGGCAAGCCTTACAGTGAAAAAACTGCAGAACTCATAGATTCCGAAGCGAAGAATTTCATTGACATTGCTCACAAAATGGCGCAGGAGGTTCTTAGCAAAAATCTTGAGGGCTTTACAAAACTGGCAGAACTACTACTCGAAAAAGAGGTTATATTTGCAGAAGATTTGGAACAAATCTTTGGCAAAAGAGCAGGAAAAGCTGTTGAGGAAAAATGAACAATACGGTAGTAAGAACTTTTAGCGGCCTTATTTTTATATTGATTATGGTCGGATCAATTTTAATTGGTCCTCTTGCCTATGCGACTGTTATGGTTTTCATTACAGGAATAATAATGCAGGAATATCTCCAAATCAGTCTGGGTAAAAATTACAAACAGGCAAGAGTCCTTTCTATTGTTTCCGGCGTTATGCTGTTTATTCTCTTTTTTATTAATCAGGCATACGGAGTTACACCATATTTAATTCTGCTGGTCGCAATACCATATACAGGGTTATATATCAGTATTTTGTACGACAAAAACAGAGATGCTTATAACTACAATCAATATTTAGGGGGGGCGATAATATATGCAGCTCTCCCTTTTGCTCTCACTAATCTTATTGTATTCAAAAGCGATGGCAGTTTCTATGGAAATATCCTTCTGTTTTTCTTTATAATACTTTGGGTATCCGATGTTGGAGCATATATATTCGGGATGCTTTTCGGGCAAAAAAACGGGCACAAGCTCTTTCCTTCAATCTCACCAAAAAAATCCTGGGAAGGTTTTTTCGGAGGGCTGATTTGCGCTTTAATATTTGCCGTAATTATTTATTGTACAGGACTTATAGACATCGCCCTCATCCATACAATCATAATTGCTTTAATAATTAACCTTTTCGGGGTTCTTGGCGATTTGGCCGAATCTCAATTTAAACGTAACTTTGGCGTCAAGGATTCAGGTAGTCTGATGCCGGGGCACGGAGGCCTTCTGGATCGTTTTGACGGGGCACTGCTCTCGTTTCCGGTTGCGGTTATGTATATAAAACTATTTTCACTAATCTGATTATTTAAATGGGAATTCATAAAGAGGGACATGGTATAATTTTTAAGAGCTTCCTTTTAATTGCGGTGATAGTTGTTGCCCTATACTTCATTTTGGGTATGAGCAATGCATTTTATATATCGGCGGCAGCGGCGGCTTTATTGTTTTTTATAATAGTAAGGTTTTTTCGCTCTCCAAAGAGGATTCCGGTTCAGGATAACAGCGCTGTCCTTGCCCCTGCTGATGGAAGAATTGTAATTGTCAAAGAGGTATATGAAGGAGAATATCTAAAACGCAACTGTATTCAGGTTTCCATATTCATGAGTATTTTCAATGTTCATGTAAACTGGTTTCCTGTAAAAGGGGTCGTTAAATATTATAAATACCATCCGGGCAACTATCTGGTTGCAATGCATCCGAAGTCTTCGGAAAAAAATGAGCGTACAACAATTGTTGTTGACAGGGATTCTACTCCTGTTTTGTTTAGACAAATAGCAGGACTTCTGGCCCGAAGGATTGTATGCTATGCAAAAGAAGGCAGCATGGTAACTCAGGGAGAACAGGTGGGCTTTATTAAATTCGGCTCCCGCATAGATTTATTCCTTCCTGTAGAATCAAGAATTCAGGTAACAAGAGGACAAAAAGTCAAGGGAACTCAGACTATTATCGCAAGACTGCCCGAGTCAGGTGCAAATGAGCCAAAAAGAGAGGAAGATGTTACTGAATCGGAAATCAGTATCGTAGAGGTATAGTTATTAGAATCAACAGTTAAAAGTTAAGATAAGAGGCCATTTCACAAGCGGCCTCTTTTGCTTTTTCTGCAGCAACCGAATCGAAGTCTTTGCCTTTACCTGCAAAAATGATATTTCTTGAAATGTTCACAAGCAGGCCGCATTGGCTGTTCATGCCGTATTTTGCAACTTCAGCTATTGTTCCTCCCTGTGTACCCACTCCCGGAACAAGAAGAAAATGATTGGGACAATATTTTCTTATCTCTCCAAGTTTTTCCGGACGCGTGGCACCTGCAACAAACATAATATTATCACTTGTTCCCCACCCCATTGCTGTTTCTATAACCTTGCGGTAAAGGGGAGTATTTGCAGCGTTTATATCATCCAAAACAATGTTCATTGTCTCAAAATCGGTTGCCGAAGGATTGGAAGTAAGAGCGAGGATTACTGCCCATTTATTATCAAATTTAAGGAATGGATCAACAGAATCGCGTCCCATGTAAGGGGCAAGAGTTACTGCATCAAAATCCATCCTTTCGAAAAAAGCACTTGCGTAACGGCCCGCGGTATTTCCAATATCTCCGCGTTTGGCATCGGCAATAATAAAGGCCGAAGAATCTTTTCTTCTTATATATTCGACTGTTTTCTCAAGCTGCTCCCACCCTTTTGCTCCCTCTGCCTCATAAAAGGCAAGATTCGGTTTATAGGCAACCGCATACTGAGATGTTGCATCAATTATCGCTTTGTTAAATTCAAAAATAGGATTTTCATATGAATTGAGGTGTGCAGGAAACAGTGAAGGGTCAGAGTCCAGCCCTACGCATAGGAAACTGCGCTTTCTGAGTATATTCCCGTATAACTCTTTACTATTCATAAATTATTCTCCTGCTGCTTTCAACCTTTCCGAATTCTCAGCAACCTGCAATAAATCAATTACCTCCTGAATTGCGCCATCCATAAATACCGGGAGGTTGTACATTGTATAGTTTATCCGGTGGTCCGTAACCCGCGACTGTGGATAATTGTAAGTGCGGATTTTTGCCGAACGGTCGCCGGTTGAAACCATTGTTTTTCTCTTGATAGAAATCTCATTGAGGTATTTTTCATACTCAAGATTGTACAAACGGGTTCTTAGCTCTGCAAGAGCTTTATCGTAGTTCTTTATCTGAGATTTTTCATCCTGACACTGGACAACAATTCCTGTGGGAACGTGAGTCAGACGGATTGCAGAATAAGTTGTATTAACCGATTGCCCTCCCGGTCCTGAAGAGCAGAAGGTATCCTTTCTTACATCGCTGATATTTAGCTCCACATCAAACTCTTCGGCTTCCGGTAAGACTGCAATTGAAGCGGCAGATGTATGAACACGGCCCTGAGTTTCCGTTTGAGGAACCCTCTGAACCCTATGCACACCGCTTTCATATTTCAAGACTCCGTATACACCCTGTCCGGAAATTTTGCATATCAACTCTTTAAATCCTCCTGAACTTCCTTCACTCTGGCTGTTTATTTCCAGCTTCCATCCTCTTCTTTCGGCAAATTTTGCATACATGCGGAAAAGATCTCCGGCAAATATTGATGCTTCATCGCCACCGGCTCCGGCACGAATTTCAACAATAGCATTTTTGTAATCCTGCGGGTCTGCAGGAATAAGCAGTAATCTAATCTCATCTTCCAGCCCGGGAAGTGCCTCTTCAATTGAAGATACCTCCTCCTTTGCCATCTCTCTCAAATCCTCGTCTTTTTCACTTTGCAAAATCTCTTTTGCTCCCTCGAGATCTGTTACCAGTTTTCTGTATTTCTCACCCGCCTCAACAATAGGTTCCAGTTCCCTGTACTCCTTGTTAAGTGAAACATATCTCTTCATATCTGACATCACGCCCGGATCGGAGATCTGGGTAGAAATTCCCTCAAACTTTTCGCGAAGCCCCGATAGCTTCGACAATAAATTGTTATCGCTCATATTTATAAAATAGTGTGCAAAAGTAGTTAAATAAGTCGATATTTTAAACTATTACTCTATCTGACTCCTTTTATACCTGATTCTTAATACATTTCTGTCTCTTTCAAAATCTGTTGAAACGATTTTTATGGGTCCTATTTCGCTTGTATTTGATATATGCTCACCAATGCATGGGCAGTGGTCATAATCACCCACAGAAATAATCCTTATCATATCCCCGGCCTCAGGAGGCAATTTTGATGTGTTATATCTGAGCTCCGCTTCTTCTCTTGAAACGAGATGTTCTTTAATTTCCAAATTACTGCTTATAACCTCATTTACGGCACTTTCAAGTTTGTCAACCTCCTCCGGAGATAAAGCCCTGTCAAACTTGTAATCGCATTTAGATTTCTTCCTTTCTATATGGTTACTGAAAGATCTGTCCGTACCAAACATTCTAACCATAGTTTGGTTCAAAATATGCTCCGCAGTATGCATCTCTCTGTTGTAATCCTTTTTTGGCTCGTTAAGCATTTGTCAATCGTTTGTACAAAGTTATAATATTCTCCATTTTATTTAAGATTCCCAAACGGAAGAAGGCCGGTCAATGACCGGCCTTCTGGAATATATGATTCAGGGATTATTCCCCAAGGAAGAGTTTCATATCATCATCTACGGTTCCTATTGGAGCTATGCCGAAATTCTTAACAAGAACACTGGCAACATTTGCAGATAAGAACCCCGGAAGTGTAGGCCCGAGATGTATATTCTTAACTCCAAGAGAGAGAAGCGCAAGTAAAACGATAACTGCTTTTTGCTCATACCATGCTATGTTGTAAGCAATCGGCAGGTCATTTATACTGTTTGCTTTAAATATCTCTTTTAGCTTGAGTGCAATTATTGCAAGAGAATATGAGTCGTTACACTGGCCTGCATCCAACACACGCGGAATTCCTCCGATATCGCCCAATGGAAGTTTGTTGTAGCGATATTTGGCACAACCGGCAGTAAGTATAACAGTATCTTTAGGCAAGGCCTGAGCAAATTCTGTATAGTAGTTCCTGTCCTTCATCCTACCGTCACATCCGGCCATTACAAAAAATTTGCGAATAGCTCCTGATTTAACGGCCTCCACAACCTTGTCTGCAAGAGCAAATACCTGAGCATGTGCAAAACCGCCAATTATTTCACCTGTTTCTATTTCTACCGGTGGCTGACATTTCTTTGCATGTTCAATTATAATTGAAAAATCTTTTGGCTTTCCATCCTTTCTGTCAGAAATATGTACAAACCCCGGATATCCTGATGCTCCGGTTGTATATATCCTGTCACTGTAAGTAGAGGTGCTTTTTGGCGGAACAATGCAGTTTGTAGTGAAAAGAACAGGTCCGTTGAATGTTTCAAAGTCCTGAGTCTGCCTCCACCATGAGCTGCCATAGTTTCCAACAAAATGTTTGTACTTTTTAAATGCAGGATAATAATTAGCAGGAAGCATTTCTGAGTGAGTGTAAACATCTACTCCGGTTCCTTCTGTTTGCTTTAAAAGCTCCTCCATATCCTTCAGATCATGGCCCGATATCAGA
>JAGDMC010000104.1 GCA_017860395.1 Bacteroidota bacterium
AAAAAATTCGTTACCCTTTACAACTATGAACCTTTAGATACAACCAAAGGCTCTCCAAATATTTTTCGCGAACAGCCGTCGGCATACGTGAGCCGTGCAAAAGAAATAGCATCAGGTTACAAAATGGGAGTGAGCACTCCGCTTTTCTCTTCTACAGGCGGAATGAAAATATCTGCAAACGGACTTGCCAGATATATGATGATGCACATGAATTACGGAAAGGACCCGATGTCGGGAAAAAGAATTATTTCCAAAAAGAGCTCAAAGCTTATGCAGGCACCGGTAATTGAAACCTCTCCGGGCGAAACATACGGAATGTCATTAAGGCAGTCAACCAAACTTATTCCGGGAGAAATAATGACAGGGCATACAGGATCGGCATACGGCCTTTACAGTGCAATGTTTTTCCAGCCAGAAAAAGGTTTTGGAATAGTAATGATGACAAATGGCTGCCAGCCGGTTTATAAAGACGGGTTTGTGACTATTCAGCTGGAAACCATCAGAGCGCTTTATAATATTTTTATTGCAGAGTAAGGTATATTTGCAAGGACAAACAGCAGATGAAAAGAGTTCTCATAATTACATATTACTGGCCCCCTGCGGGAGGTTCCGGTGTTCAGAGATGGCTCAAGTTTGTCAAATACCTGCGGGAATTTGGCTACGAGCCTGTTGTCTACACCCCGGAAAGCCCGGAGTTTATGGCAATTGACGAGACTCTTGCAAAAGAAATTCCACAGGGTGTCGAGGTTGTCAAAAGAGAGATTTTTGAACCCTATTCAATCTATAAAATACTAACAGGGAAGAGGGGAAAAACCCTTAAGCCGGGATTTATCAACACTGGCGGGTCGGGTGCAAAAGCCGTTCCTTTCAAGGAGAAACTGTCATTATTTATCCGGAGCAATATGTTTATACCGGATCCAAAAACATTCTGGATTTGTCCATCGGCACGGTTCCTGAAAAAATACCTCAAAGAAAATCCGGTTGAAGCAATTATCAGTACAGGACCGCCTCACTCGATGCACCTCATTGCAAAGAAAGTTTCCGGGGCCACTGGAATTCCGTGGATTGCAGATTTCCGCGACCCGTGGACAAAGATGTATACCTTCAAATACATGAGGTACTCGGCTCCTGTTATTGCAATTCACAAAATTCTTGAGAAAAGCGTGGTGGAAAGCGCAGACGCAATAGTGACTGTTACCGGAACAATAGGAAGAGAGCTTCGTGCATTGCGGAAAAACGAATCGAAAGGGGTTGAGGCTGCGACGGATATGGGTGTTCATATTATAACCAACGGGTTCGACAATGCCGATTTTTCTACAGAAAATGTACCTCTGGAAAACTCTTTTACCCTCACATATACAGGCCTTTTCGTAAGAACCCAGAATCCTGCTGAACTTTGGAAGGTGCTGGCAGAGAGGGTTCGTAACAGTTCTGTATTTGCAAAGGACCTCAAAATAAGGCTCATTGGCCATACAGACGGAGCCATCCTTGAAGACATTGAAAGCAACGGATTGGGCGGAAATCTGGAAATAATGGATTACATGCCGCATACCGAAGTAATAAAATGGCAAAGGGGTGCTCAGATACTTCTGCTTTCGGGGGGAATGGAGCCGGAGTCCAAAGGGATATTAACAGGCAAATTTTTTGAATATCTTGCTGCCCGCAGGCCGATACTCGGTTTTGGACCTAAAGGCGGAGACATGGACATTGCACTTGAGGAGTGCGAAGCCGGAAAGATGTTTGACTATGACAACAAGGCGGATATTGCCGAATGGATAGACCGCCGGTATGAAGAATACAAAGGGACAGGGATTCCGCCTGTTTCCGGGAAAATTGAGAAATACTCGCGCCGGGAACTTACTGCCAGGCTTGCGGGAGTCCTAAATGAAATAACAGAGAGAAAAATTTGAGATTATGATTAATTACAAAAAGATTCTGCCATATCTTATTGCGATACTGTCGTTCATAGTTATTGCATATATGTTTACCCCTCAGGTGTTTTCCGGGAAGGTGGTAAATCAGGGCGATATCGCTTCATGGAGAGGAATGGCAAACGAAATTATTTCTTACAACGAAGCAAACCCCGATAAGGACCCGGCGCTTTGGACAAATTCAATGTTTTCGGGGATGCCTGCCACAACAATTTCTGTGGTTTACGACGGAGACTTCACAGACTACCTCTATAAAATTCTCTTTGTAGGGCAACGCCCGCCAAGCTATCTGCTCATCAGCCTCATTGGCTCCTTCTTGCTTTTCCTTGCGTTTGGAGTGAATGTGTGGCTGTCGGTAATTGGAGCAATAGCAATCTCTTTCTGCTCGTACAATATGCAGCTTATTCAGGTGGGCCACAACTCAAAAATGGTGGCAATAGCCTTTATGCCGTGGGTTTTGGCGGCTGTCGTATATGCCTATCGAAAAAAAGCTCTGCTTGGGGCACTGCTCTTCGCATTTGCCCTCAGTTTTCAGATTAAGGCAAACCACCCCCAGATTACATACTATCTTGCAATAATCATTGCCGGCTATGCAATAGCTCTGCTTTATACATCAGTTAAGGACAAATACTTCCTCAGGTTTTTAAGAACCTCGGTTTATCTTTTAATTGCCGGAGCGATTGGAATAGCCACAAACATAAACCACCTCTGGCCAACATACGAGTATTCGAAATACACAATGAGGGGAGGATCGGAACTGGCAAAGGAAAAAGGGACAGAACAAAAGGGCCTCGAAATTGCCTATGCAACACAGTGGTCCTACAGCCCGGGCGAAACTCCAAATCTTTTGATTCCCAATTACAACGGTGGTTCTTCGGCGGGAGAACTTTCTAAAAACTCGGAATCCTACAAGGTTCTTCAATCGGGTTTTCAGGGTGCCGAGCAGATAATAAAACAAATGCCGCTTTACTGGGGACCTCAGCCATTTACAGCAGGCCCGATGTATCTTGGTGCCATATCAATTTTCCTTTTCATTCTTGGGCTCATTTTGCTCAGGGGAGCCACTAAGTGGTGGATTGCGTCGGTGAGTTTGCTTGCGCTTCTGCTTTCGTGGGGGTCCAACTTTTTGCCGGTAACGGAATTCTTCTTCAACTATATTCCTCTTTATAACAAATTCCGGACTGTATCAATGATTTTGGTGATTCTTCAGATAACAATACCGCTGCTTGCTTTCCTCACCGTGGACAAACTTCTCAAAGGGGAGTACGACCAAAAGAAAGTGAAAACAGGGCTCATTATCTCTCTTGCAATAACTGCAGGATTCTCACTAATAATGGCAATTCTTCCGTCCCTGGCGGGTTCGTTCACAGGCGCTTCGGATACACAGTTGCCGGAACAACTCAGAGGTGCTTTGGTTCAGGACAGGCAATCTCTGCTTTCTGCAGATGCTTTCCGCTCTCTTGTATTTATTCTTCTTGCCGGGGCTGCGCTTTGGTTTACAATCATGGGCAAACTTAAGAAAGAGTATATGTTTGCAATTCTGGGTGTGCTCATTATTGCCGACATGTGGAGCGTGGACAAGAGATATCTCAACGACTCCCATTTTGTTAAGAACAGGGATTTTGAACAACAATACTCAAAGAGGCCGGTAGATGAAATGATTCTTCAGGACAAAGACCCAAATTACAGGGTTCTCGATTTGAGTATAAATACATTTAATGATGCTCATGTGAGCTATCACCACAAGACTATAGGAGGCTACAGTCCTGCAAAACTTCAGAGATATCAGGATCTGATTGACAACTATATTATTCCTGAAATGCAGCAGATTGGCAAGGATTTAGCCGGTATAAAAACCATGGAAGAGGCGCAGGCCAAATTTGGAAACTACCCTATCCTGAATATGTTAAACACCCGGTATATCGTTATCGGAGCCCAGAATCCTCCGCTTGTTAATCACAATGCGCTTGGAAACGGATGGTTTGTAAATGAGGTAAAAGTGGCAGGCAATGTTACTGAGGAGATTGCCGGAATAGGAGCCATGGATTTGTCCAGGAGCGCAGTTGTTTCAAAAGAGTTTGAGGCAGCGGTTGCAGGTATTCCTGCTGTATCGGCGCCTGTTTCTTCGGATACTTTGATTGCGGCGTCTCAAACTGCTGTGATTGCAACGTCTCAAACGTCCCTTGTCAAAGACACTGTTTCGTCTCCGGCGGAGTTCATTAAACTCACATATTACTCTCCAAATGAACTCACATACGAATACACTGCTTTAACAGAAAAACTTGCTGTATTCAGTGAGGTTTACTATCCTAAAGGATGGACTGCGTATATAGACGGGCAGCCAGCAGAGATTATCAATGCCGACTTTATTCTGCGGGCACTTAAGGTTCCTGCGGGCAAGCATAAAGTTGAATTCAAATACAAGCCGGAATCCTTTACCAAAGGCGCAATGTATTCGAGAATTTCATCAGGATTGCTCATTTTACTGCTTTTGGCCGGAATAGGTGGCGAAATTTATAACAGAAGAGAGGAGAAAGCATAGATTTCTGTAAGGTTTACGGTAATCGTGCGCCTCGCACCTTGCACGGAGGCAAGATTTTTCCCCAGGGGAAATTTGTTAAAGTGCATACAACCTGATACTTATGCATTTTGCTAATTTTAGTTAATATATTGAATAACTGACACATAACAAATTTCCCCTGGGGAAGATGAACAAGTCTAAACTCATAAACGCAATTATTGCAGCGGTGCTTTGCTCGCTGCTGGTTGTATTTATTGTACCTCAGAGACAGGAAAGATTTGTTGCAAATGTGAACGGGGCGGGTACTGCTGGAAGCGGTGAGTACAGCATTTCCGTGAGTTCGCAAATGTCTGCGCTATCCCAGCAGGCTCAAAACGGAGGAGTTAACTTTGTTCAGCAGGCAAGGGCAGTTGGCGGGTCGGCATCGACAAACCTGCTGGCAAAAATACGAGGTTATTCCATTGTCAGAGAGAGACTTCTTTCGATGGATTTCATATCGGCTCCTCAGAATATTTTTGAATTACCCGGATTTAACGTTTCTCCCAACAAAAGATATTTTGTCTTTGCTCTCAGGGAAATAATCATTTAGTTTTCTGATTATATAATTTTCACATTCAGCCATTTGTAATGCAAAAGGACTGGATGTGTTTTCCGTATTTATTATAATCAAAAACAATCATTATGAACGCAAATCAAATAGAGATAATCAAAAAAATGAATGCCGGAGTACTGGCACTGACAATTGTACTTGTTTCCGCAGCAGTAGTTGCTATAATCTTTTCACAGAACACTATCGGGGCACTATTGCTATTAACCGGGATTATTATTTTCGCCATAAAAGGCAAGCAGGAAGTTTACAAACTTACCGGCAGCAAAATTAAAAGAGGAACTTACTACTTTGATAAAGATATAATCTCCAGAGTAGAGAATATTATTACGGGTGGCTTTGAAGAAGACGCGGCGATTTTGCCACTTCTTGAAAACGGCGGCGGTAAAATGGAGACAATAATGACTGCAGACAAAGAATTTATTGCCGTTCAGCTTTTCCGCTTTGTTCCTCACAAGTTTGAAGAGACAACGGAACATATTTGCTACACAGGGATAAAGGCTAAAAAGCTGATAGAGTGTATAGAGAAAAGTAAAAAACTCACAAAATAACATTCCGTGCACCTTGCGCGGTTTTCCCCAGGGGAAATTTGTCAAATTTCCCCTGGGGAAAATGTTTTTACGTTTAGAAAAATTTTATCAGTCCGATACTGTTGAGCAGTACAAA
>JAGDMC010000105.1 GCA_017860395.1 Bacteroidota bacterium
TCGTCAAGCGCAGATCTTCCTTCGGCAATTATTCCGTCCACCGGAACTTTTTCTCCCGGGCGAACAAGTATCATATCTCCAACCTCAACAGAATCAATATTAATGACCAATTCTTCATTATTACGAATTACACATGCAGTTCTTGCACGCAAGCCCATTAAAGCCCTGAGGGAATCTGCCGTTCTTCCTTTGGCCCTTGCCTCGAGATATTTTCCTAAGCGGATGAGTGTAATAATTGCGGCACCGGTTTCAAAATAGACATGAGGACTGTCAATTATTCCAACAGTAACAAGCAAGCTTGAAAAATATGCTACGGACGAGCCCATCATTATCAGCACATCCATATTTGCACTTCCCGCTCTAAGACTTTTGAATGCACCTTTATAAAACTGCCAGCCTACAATAAACTGGACAACAGTTGCCATAATGAGCATTGCATACTGGTCGTAACGGAATCCAACAAGATTAAAATCGCGGGCCATGCTGTAAACGATAAGAGGAACCGTAAATAAAAGACCTATAGTCAACAGCCGCTCCTGATTTTTAAGTTCAACCAAATGTGCCTTGCTTTCAACATCTTCCAGCTCTTCGTTTTCTGCAACATTTACTACATCAAACCCGGCTTTCCTTATTTGTGCAGCAAGAACAGAGATTGTTATTATGCCCGGTATATACTCAATATGCGCTCTTTCTGTAGCAAGACTCACATTTGCGTTTAGAACTCCTTTAAGTTTTATAAGTTGTTTTTCCAACATCTGGACATCGGAACTGTCGCGTATTCCTATAACAGGAAGCTCTGCCATGCCCGTTGCAACTCCATATCCCACATGTTTTACGCAATCGATAATTCCGTTAATGTCTATTACATGTCTGTCAAAGTTTACAGCAAGTTTCTCTCCTGCAAAATCTACATTTGCTTCAATTACTCCCTCCAGTTTCCTCACATGCCGTTCAATCGCCCCTGAACAATTTGTACAAGTCATTCCTGTCACCGGCAAAATAAAAAATTCTGTTTTTTGCTCAGCTTCCTGTAATACAGGTTCGGGATGGTAACCTAACTTATTTGCTGCCGCTATAATCTCTTCTGCCGATATTTCAGATTCGTCAAATTCCACATCCATGCTTAGTTTTGGGTAACTGGCCGAAATATGCTTCACTCCCTGCAGTTCGCTCTTAAGTCCTTCCAGATGCATGGCACAATTGGGACAAACCATGTCCGGAACTTTGAACGACTTCTTTACTATATTATCCATATTAAATTCATTTACTTCTTGTCAAATACCAGTTTGCCGTGGTACATTCCCATCGAACAGGAATACTCAATTACAGTGCCTGTTTTTTGAGGGGGAATTATCAATAAAACATGTCCCGTGGATGGAAATGTATTTTCATAATTAAGCTCCGGTATTACAACAGATAACGAACAGGATTTAACATTGTTCGTTACCCAAATAAGTTTTATTTCCCTGTTTGGAATAAGATGAAGGATTTGAGGAGCATATCCGTTATCCATAATTGTCACATAATATGTGTTATCATCATTTGCTGTTCCAGTTTGCAATTGTGGTTCTTCCGTTTTTCCGGTGCCGGCAATCCATTCAAATGTTTTTGTAAAAGATACCGGCGATCCGGCAAGATTGAGCCCGTAATCTACAGGAACGAGGCCAAAAATAATTAATAATATACCTGCAATGCGAGACAAATGTTTTTCAACTAAATCGCCCAGCCTTGTAATAAAAAATGCAACAAGTATAAATGCAGGAATTGTCCCCAGTGTATATGCAAACATCAGGGCAGCACCTTCGGCCGGATTTCCTGTTGCAATAGCCGCAGCCATCATCGCCTGAGCAATTCCGCATGGCAAAAGAACAGTTAGCGCTCCGAGCATGATTGGAGCAAACTCCGATGAAGATTTTTTGGATTTCACGGAGACATAGCGGTTAAAAGCGGATGGCATTTTAAAAACAAAGTAGCGGAACAGCGGATGTATTTTTAACATTCTGAGTCCGTTTCCCACCATAAATATGCCAATGGCAATCATCAAAAACGCATTCACTTTTGGAGAAAAACGAAAGAGAGACCCAAACACTCCAAGCAAAAATCCAAATATTGTATATGCTGCAAGCCTTGATGACAAAAAAAAGAATAGGGGTTTAATAAATTTGTGACTGGTAATTTTGTTTGTGGAATCCAGTTCATACTGCTGTGCCAGCATTGTCGCAAGCAATCCGCCCTGTATGGCCATACAGCCCAAACCGCCTGTTGTCAAACCGGTAATGAAAGCGATAACAAGATTCATTTATATTATCTTTAATTTTTGCGTTATCCTATCTTTGTGTATGGTATGGTAAAATAAAAAGTAGAACCCTTTCCCAGAGATGAGTGAATCCAGATTTTGCCCCCAAGCAGTTCCACGTAAGCCTTTGAAATTGACAAACCAAGCCCGGATCCTCCATATTGATAATTTTTAGCTAAATTCAACTGACTGAAACGCTTAAAAATTTCTTCATATTTTTCCTGTGGAATACCAATTCCTGTATCTTTTACGAAAAACTTTAAATAATTTCCTTCTACGCTGTATCCAAGTTCGATATACCCTTCCTGGGTAAATTTTAGCGCATTGTTGATAAGGTTAGTAAGAATCTGTGTAAGTTTGGTTCCATCTGTCATTACATCCGATTCTACATTTGGCAGATAGTTGTTGAAAATGAGAACAATATTCTGGTTTTTCGCTTTATGAAAAAATTGTTCGTATACCAGATTGCATATAGAATTTATATTGACCGGATTTATTATGGCCCTCTCCTGTCCTGCTTCTATCGTTGCAATATTAACAATATCGTTTATTATTGAAAGCAGCTGGTTACTGTTCTGAATAATTATCTCAGTAAAGTGCTTACGTTCCTCAGGTAGTGTATCCGGGTCGGCAAGCAAATCGGAAAATCCCACTATAGAATTCATTGGAGTACGAACTTCGTGAGAAATATTATGCAGGAAAGCGGTCTTGAGCCGGTCGTTCTCTTCTGCCTTTTCTTTCGCAGCAATCAATTCTTCTGCGTTTTTCTTTAGTTCGGTAATATCAATTGCCACTCCGATAAGGGCTATCGGTTTTTTATTTTCGTCTTTAATTATGGAGGTTGAAAGCAGAACAGGGAAAACTGTTCCGTCTTTTTTTATATTCATAAGCTCGCCTCTCCATCCCCCCTCAATAGTATGATTAAGAATATTCAAAGAATTTTCCGATTCAAATCCTTCCGGACGCAAAATACTGATATGCTTGCCTATCAGTTCGTTTTCGGAGTATCCGTATGTTTTTAGGAACGCCTCGTTTACATACATCAACACATCATTATTATCGGTAATTGAGACGCATTCGCTCACGCTTTCAAGTGAATGTGCCAAAAGTTTAACTTTTTTCTCAACATCTTTCTTTTGAACGATCCGCCACACACTGCTCATCATGATAGTTAACTGGCTCACATCCGTATTGTCGTAGTCACTCTCTTTATTCGCAACTCCAACAACGGCCGCAATTTTATCTTCATCAAATATGGGAATAGTTAAAAATCTCTCCAGATTAACATGGCCTTTTGGATATCCTTTTTTTAGAAGACTCTCTTCTTTGAAATTATTTATCATTATCGCTTCCCGCTGACGGACAGCCTCTCCCCATATACCTGTGTCATTTAAAGCGGTACAGATTTGAGGGCCGGCTACAGCACACTCTTTCATCACATCCCGTGACCAGGAATTAAGAGTAAACTCTTTATTTACTTCATCATAAAAATAAATATATCCTATCTTGCTTGATGTTAAAGCAATAGCCTCATTGAGAGCATAGTCAAGAAAGTCCTGAATATTGTTTGCATTATACTGATAGATATTCACCATTCTGGCAAGCCTCTCTGCATTGAGCAATACTTTTTCTGCGGCATGCTTGCGGTCAGTTATGTCATGCATACTGCCAAATATCTTTACAGGCAGGCCATTACCGTCGTATAATAATTTTGAGGAAATTGAACATGGAATCTGGGAGCCGTCTTTATTTAAAAGGGTGACTTCATAGTCAGAAATACTTCCGGTTTCCATTAATGCTTTCACGAGCGTTTTTCTGTCTTCGGCATTTACATAGAAATCGTAAATGGATTTCCCTATAAGCTCATCCCTGCAAATTTGGCCTTTAGAGATGATTTCAATTGACGGGCTCACATCCAGAATTATTCCGTCAAAGGTTGCCTCATAATATATGTCCTGTACATTTTCAAATATGCTCCGGTATTTTTCTTCGCTGAGTTTTAATTGTTCTTCGGAATGTTTGCGCTTTGTAATGTCCGAAAATATGGTCACAAACTGATTTGGTGCCGGACAAAAGGCTTTTACGTCAAATATTTTAGCAAGTCCTTTTGAGTGATCTATGAAATTTATCGGTTCACCTGTAAGTGCTACCCTTCCATATCTTTCTATCCAGCTTGATTCTGTTTCGGGCATTATTTCAAGCACAGTCCTGCCTATAACTTGCTCTGCCTTAAGTCCGGTCATCTTTTCAAAAGCTGGATTTACATCAAGAAAACGGTAATCGACGGGCTCCCCTTTTTCATTACAAATAATTTCATGCAATGCAAATCCATCCATCATCTCATTGAAGAGAGTTTGATAATTATGCTCAGTCTGTTTTTTTTCAGTAAGGTCCTGGATGAGCATGCATGTTTTTTCATTCCCCTCTTTATCCTTAAAAACACTTGAAGATACCTCTCCTTCAAATTTACTCCCGTCTTTGCGTATGAAAGTTATTTCTCCTTTCGCCTTGCCGGTTCTTTTTCTCTCCTCCAGAATTGGTATAAGCCTGGGGTCGGAAGTATCAACTATTGCTGACCTACCTCCGCGGCACAGTTCTTCTTCTGAATAGCCAAACATATTGCAGGCAAAACCATTTGCAGCAAGTATTCTTCCGTCCGGCACTGTAAGCAGGATGCCTAAATAGCTATTGTCATAAATGGATTGGAATTTTTCTTCGTTCTCGCGAAGTGTCTCTTCGGATTTTATATGAAATTCCAGTTCTGATTTAAGATTTTCGATGGTGTCCTGAGCAGACAGATAGCTTAACTCATTGTCTTCTGTATATTCAGAATCAAGACCGGAACGTTGAATTCCTTTGCGCTTTTGCTTATCGGATTTGTTAACTTCTGCCATATACCCACACTTTCTTTTCAGTCTACAGACACATGATACTAAGATAAGTATTTTTAGTAAATAATTACACCCCACCCCAAATAAAAAAGCCTCACTTAAAAGCAAGGCTTAATAATTATTTAATATTTAATATTTAATATTTATTTTTTACTGCTTTTCTTATCAATCGGAACAATTCCTGCCATCTCTCCAATTATGTTTACCAGCTCAGTACCGGTTGGAATAACAATTTTAGCATTATTCTCAAGCGATGCCTCCATAGCTTCCAGTTTTCTGAGCATCTGGGCGTTTCCTACAAAATATTTGTCTGCGGCTTCGTTTACGAGTTTTATGGCCTCTGCTTCGCCTTCGGCATGCAATATTTTTGACTGTTTATAGCCTTCGGCCTCTTTTATTTTTGCTCTCTTAACCCCGTCTGCTACAGTTTCTGCTGCGGTTGCAGAGTCAATGGCTGCAATTTTTTCATTTTCGGCCTTTACAACTTTGTTCATTGTCTCCTGAACATCCTTAGGCGGGTCAA
>JAGDMC010000106.1 GCA_017860395.1 Bacteroidota bacterium
TTAATGCCCGAACGCAAAGCAGGATTGTCTTCCAGAATAACATTTACAACAACATTATACGCTTTTGCAATTGAAAAAAGAGTTTGCTTTTTCTCCACGTGGTGAACAAAAAATGAGATCCCGTCTCTGTTTACAAGTTCTGTAGATATTTTAACAGGAGGGGGAGTGTACTGTCCGTACACAGCCGGAGATAAAAGTGTTAAAGCAACAAGCAGTATAATGGTTAATTGTTTCATAATCTGGCTAGCATATTTGCTATGTTGGTTTCTATTCTTTCGTAAATATCATCGGTATATTCAGCTCTGATAAACGGCTTGCCTGTTATATGCTCGAACAGTTCAATGTATCTGTCGGAAATGGAACCTACAATCTCGTCTGTCATTTCAGGTACGTTCTGACCCTTTTGCCCCGAAAAATTATTTTCCATCAGCCACTCGCGAACAAACTCTTTTGAGAGCTGTCTCTGAGGAAGACCTTTTTCAAACAGGTCCGCGTAACTATCCTTATAGAAGTAACGGGAAGAATCCGGTGTATGTATTTCGTCTATAAGATAAATCACATCTCCCTTTTTGCCGAATTCGTATTTTGTGTCTACAAGAATCAGGCCTCTTTCTTCTGCTATTTCATACAAGTCCGCTTGAAATAATCTCTTCCCTTGAGATATCCATATCGTGCTCGCCTATTTCGGCCTTGGTAGTAGGAGTAATGATAGGTTTTTCAAAAGCCTGATGCTCTTTCATCCCATCGGGAATTTTAACGCCGCAGATTTCTCTTACGCCCGATTTGTATGCTCTCCATGAGCTTCCGGTGAGATATCCTCTGATAATCATCTCAACGGGGTATCCTGTACATTTGTGCCCTACTGTAACCATTGGGTCCGGTGAGGCAATTTTCCAGTTTGGAACTATATCTGAGGTTCTGTCAAGAAAATTCGAAGCAATCTGATTAAGCACCTGTCCCTTATAAGGAATCCCTTTTGGGAGAACAACATCAAATGCCGAGATGCGGTCCGTGGCAATCATTACAAGGTAGTTGTCACCTATGCTGTAAACATCTCTCACTTTGCCGACATATTTGCCGGTCTGGTTTTTAAAGTTGAATTCGGTTCTTGTTATAGCCTTCATGTCAAATATGTATCTTTAAAGCGTTTTATAAAACTCTGTCAGTTTGTTGCAAAATTTACTCCAGGAGAGTTCATTTTTCTCAATGGAGATGTTTTTCTCAAAATAGCTTACTCTGTCGTTTTCGAAATAATCCACAATAGCATCTCTGATTAATGACGCATCAGGTTGTTTTACAACAATTCCCGTTCCGGGTCCTTCGATTGCTTCCCGTAATCCTCCAACATCTGTCGTAATCATTGGCAATCCAAAATGAAGGGAAATTGCGCTGATTCCGCTTTGTGTGGCAGAACGGTATGGGAGGACGCAAATATCGGAAGAGGAAAAAAATGCAGGAACATCACTGTCTGCAATATATCCGTTGAAAAGCTTTATCCTGTCCTTATTCGGTGAATTGTCTATCAATTGCCTGTATTTGTCGAAACTTCCGTAAGGTTCTCCGGCTACAATAAGCTGAAAGCTGTCGTCAAGGCCGGAAAAGGCCTCGATTAGAATATCCAGTCCTTTGTATTCCCTTATCAGTCCAAAGAAAAGAATATTTTTTTTACCCTTTTCAATGCCAATTTTTTCAATTGCCAGCTCCCTGTCCATCTTTTTGCCAAAATGGTTGTAAAGAGGATGGGGTGTACTTATGAATTTTGCATTGGGTTTATACGAAAGCAAATCTCTTCCGACAGCGTCGGATAAGACAATAAAGGCGTCATTAGCGCCCAGAAAGTATTTTGTAAATGGTTTGTCAAAGAAATGTTGTTCGTGCGGGATAACGTTATCGAGAACAGAAATAACCTTCGTTTTATTAAGCTGATGCCGTCCCACATATCCCAGAGATGGAGCAAAATAGGACATCCAGTAGCGCATTATGAGCAAATCCGGCTCCCACTCACGGATTGCCCTTGCCGTCCGGATGTATGAAAATGGGTTTGCAGTGTCCAAAATTGAAGTGCTTTGAACCTTAATGGCGGTATCCTCCTTCTCTACATACTGCGTTTTGCCGGGGAAGAGAAGGTCCGGATACTGTCTTTTGAAGTTAAAAGCTTTTACTTCATGGTTTTTGCCAAGTTCCTCAAATATGTTGGCATTGAACTGTGCAATCCCACCTCTGTATGGGTAAAAGCTGGATAAGATTGCTATTTTCACTCGGTTCCTTATTTGGTTCCCTTCGATTTGGTTTTGATATATTCGTCGTTAAGACCTGCAACTACGTCCGATGTAATGTTAAGGGTAGAGTCTGCCTGCAATACGGTGTTCATTGTAGCAGACGAGTTAATGATAACTGAAAAGTTTTTCTCTTTGTTGTATACTTTGAGATAAGTGTGGAGAGATTCCATTACCTTGTTTACAAGTACTCTTTCTTCTTCTGCCATCTCCATTTGTTTTTGCTGGCTTAAGTTCTGAAGTTCCTGCTGGCGCATGGCGAGCTGTTGTTGCTGGGTTTCTGCCTGGGCGCGTGTAACAAGCCCTTTTTGAATCTTAGCTTCCCAATCTTTATAGTCACGCTCGAATGCTCTTCCTTTCTTGCTGAGGTCATCCTGAATAACCTGCGCTTTACTTTCAAGTTCCGATTTGAGGTCGTTGAACATATCATACTGATTCATTAAAGAGTCAATCTGGATATAAACGATACTTCCGGCCGGAGCAACTGTCCCCTGACTTTGGGAACTGCTTGAAGAACCCGGTTTTGATGTAAAATAGAGAACGTAAAGTACAACTACCGCTACGGCTAATACTGAATTCAGAATTAATGAGGCATTTTTCATTTGTAATAATATTTAAAACACAAATATATTAATATTTCTTTAATTGTCTAAGATAAGATTGTATAGTATTTTCCAGACCAAGATATATGGCGTCACATATAAGAGCATGGCCAATTGAGACCTCTGCTGTGTAAGGAATTGTGTCGCAGAAATAACTGAGATTTTCAAGACTAAGGTCGTGTCCTGCATTTATTCCCAGACCCATTTCAACAGCAGTTTCAGCAGCCTTTACATACGGCGAAATAGCCGCTTCCCTTCCAACGGAGTAACCGCTGGCATAGGCCTCTGTATAGAGCTCTACTCTGTCACATCCTGTTTCTGCAGCATATTTTATCATTTCCGGGTTGGGGTCGATAAAAATTGAAGTTCTTATTCCGTTTGACCGGAAAATTGAGCAGATATCCTTAAGAAACAGCCCGTTTTTCTTCGTGTCCCAGCCGCTGTTGGATGTAAGAACATCATGTGAATCCGGTACAAGGGTAACTTGTGCGGGAAGAACTTCAAGAACAAGGGCAACAAAGCTTTCAATTGGATTTCCTTCAATATTGAACTCCGTTTTAAGAATTCCCTTTAGTTGCCTTGCATCATTATAACGGATGTGTCTTTCATCCGGTCTCGGGTGTACGGTTATTCCCTCGGCGCCAAACCTCTCACAATCCTGTGCAGCTTTGATTACATCCGGTAAATTTCCACCCCTTGCGTTTCGAAGGGTGGCAAATTTGTTTATATTTACGCTCAATTTTGTCATAATGGATGCAAATTTATTTATTTTTGACGACTTTTAGACAATTATCATGAAGATAGCAATTTTTGCAAGGAGTATAGATACAAAGTGGCACATCAGGTTGAGCTTAGTTGTGGCAGCATTGTTGGAGAGAGGGGCAGAACTTACCTTTTTTGCGCCGTTTTATAAAAAGGCAAAGCAGGAGTATCTGCTTAATTTGCCTGTTGCAGAAACATTTTCTTCACATGAAGATCTTCCAAAGGATATAGATATTTTTTTATGCCTCGGAGGAGACGGCACTTTTCTTGAATCACTTACACTCATCAGGGACAGGAACCTTCCGGTTGCCGGAGTTAATTTTGGCCGGCTTGGTTTTTTAACCAGCGCAGACTCTGCACCCAGCAACAGATGGATTGACATGCTTTTTAAAGGTGACTACAAAATTGAAAAGAGAACAGTTCTTAAAGTCTCTTCGGCAGACAAGTTCAGTTGTATGTATCCTTTTGCATTAAATGAAGTTTCGGTTCAGCGGCAGGACCCTTCGATGCTCTCCGTGACACTTAAAATAAACGGCATGGAACTGCCAACCTACTGGTCGGACGGAATAGTTATTGCAACGCCAACGGGATCTACAGCATATTCAATGAGCATTGGCGGGCCCATAATGTTTCCTACTGCAAAGGCACTTATAATTGCCCCTATTGCTCCGCATAATCTCAATATCAGACCTCTTGTCGTTCCGGACGATACAGTAATTGAGTTAGTGGTAACCGCAAGAAAAACAGGAGCAATACTTTGTCTGGACAACAGGACTATAAATATCTCTTCCGGTGATAAATTTACCATATCAAAAGCAGGTTTTGACCTGAACTACATTTCGCTTCCGGCTTCAGGCTTTATCGGAGCGTTAAAAGAGAAACTCCTCTGGGGAGAGGACAGAAGAAACAGCTAATTTCCAAAAATGAACAATATTCCAAGACATGTGACCATCATTATGGATGGCAACGGCAGGTGGGCTAAGAAACAAGGGCTAAAAAGAATCTTCGGTCATAAGGCCGGAGTTGAAGCAGTGCGCCAGGCAACTGAGTATGCAGCAGAAAAAGGGATAGATTATCTGAGTCTTTTCGCATTTTCCGAAGAGAACTGGAACAGACCTCAGGATGAGGTTATGGGTCTTATGGAACTTATGGTGGAGGCAATTGCTGGCGAGACAAAAACCCTTATGAAAAATAATGTCCGGTTCCGGGTAATTGGCGACACTTCAAAACTACCGGACAGAGTTAAAGAAAAAATATCTGCAACAGAAGAACAAACAGCTCCGAATAAAGGTCTTTGCATGATTGTTTTTCTGAGCTACAGCGGAAAGTGGGACATTATTCAGGCTATGGAGAGGTACATGAAAGATGATACATTGAAAAACTCTCCTGTAAATCAGGAAAAGTTTGAGAGTTATTTGTCAACAGCCGGCATCCCCGATCCGGACCTTTTAATAAGAACAAGCGGAGAGCAGAGGATAAGCAATTATCTCTTATGGCAGGTCGCTTATACAGAATTTTATTTCACCGACGTACTTTGGCCCGATTTTAGCAAAACTGACTTCCAGAAGGCTCTCGATGTTTTTTCATCAAGAGAGAGGAGATACGGAAAAACGGAAGAACAAGTTAATAATCTAAAATAAAAGAACTTTGAATTCAAATAAAAATCTATATTTGCAACTTTACAGACACCGTGTGCAGATGAAGTCATTTCCAATATTTCTAATTTTAGCAATAGCTTTAGTATCGCCTTTCAGAGTACTTGCTCAGGATAATACACAAGATAAAAAAATCGTTGTAGATTATAATTTGCCAAAGACATATGTTATTGGAGGGATAGATGTTACAGGAATTAAATATCTGGGTAAAGACCAGATTCTTTCGCTTACAGGACTTAGTGTAGGCGACACAATAACAATCCCGGGAGAAGATTTATCGGCAATCCTTAAAAGGATATTTCTTCAGCGCTATTTTTCCGATGTTGGAATTTATATAGATTCTTTACAGAAGGACACAGCTTTCCTTCGTTTGAATCTTGTAGAACGTCCCAGAGTTTCAAGATGGGATTTTGAAGGCATAAAGTCCGGCGAAAAGACGGACCTCAATGAAAAGCTCAAGCTTCGCAGAGGAAGTGAGTTATCCGAGTATGCGATTAACTCCTCATCCGAAATTATCCGGAAATACTATGTAGAAAAAGGATTTCTGCAAACAACTGTTGATGTTGTTCAGGTGCAGGACACTCTTATAAAAAATGCTGTTAAGGTTACCTTTAAAGTGGACCGGAAAAGCAAAGTCAAAGTTCAGAAGATACGTTTCATCGGAAACGATAACGTAAAATCATCCAAACTGGCATCGGCAATGAAAAAGACAAAGGATATGAGAATCCTTAACTTTTTCAGTACAAAGAAATTTAATGAAAAAGAGTATCCAAACGACAAAAAGCTGCTTTTGCAGGCGTATGGCGAGAGAGGATACCGTGATGCCAAGATTGTCAAAGATTATGAAGGCAAAAGATATTATTTCCGCAATATAACCTGGACAGGAAACTCCCTCTATTCGGCCGACCAGCTGAATATGATTCTCAAAATCAAGAAGGGCGACATTTATGATGTCGTTTCTATGGAGAAAAGGCTTTTTGAAGCAGAAGAGGGCAACGTTTCAAAACTATACCGTGACAATGGTTATCTGTTTTTCAATGTTTCTCCTGTTGAGGTAAAAATTGAAGGAGACTCGGTTGATGTTGAAATGAGAATGATTGAGGGGAAACCGGCAACTTTCAGCAGAATTATAATAAACGGGAACAATATTACAAATGAGAAAATTGTCAGGCGTCAGGTCATGACAAAACCGGGATACCTTTTCAGCCAGACCGATCTTGAAAGATCTCTCCGCGAACTTGCTTCAATGGGGCACTTCGATCCGGAAAAGATTATGTCTCCAACCGGATATAACATAATGCCAAACTATAATGCAAGCACTGTAGATGTATCTTACAATGTTGAAGAAAAACCGAACAGTCAGTTTGAACTTGCAGGCGGATGGGGCGGAAATACATTTGTAGGTACTCTCGGCTTAAGTTTTAACAACTTCTCCATTGGAAGAGTATTTAAGAAAAGCGCATGGAGGCCTGTTCCGCTTGGCGATGGCCAGCAATTCTCATTGCGCTTCCAGACAAACGGTACATATTATACTGCATTTTCGGCAAGTTTCAGCGAGCCATGGCTCACCGGTAAGAAACCTACATCGCTTAACGTATCGGCATACTATACCCGCCAGACCAATTCAAACTATTTTTATCAGAATAGCGGACAGAGCATGGAGGTATTTGGCTTTGGAGTGGGTGTTGGTACCCGCCTCAAATGGCCGGACAACTGGTTCGTATTCTCGACTGAACTCAGCTGGCAAACATATAAGCTTACAGACTGGCAGTACTACTTCCTGTTCACAGACGGGCTTTCAAATAACGTGAGTCTTAAGCTGAAACTGGCAAGAAACTCAACCGACCAGGCAATTTATCCGAGAAAAGGTTCCGATTTCCTTCTTGGACTTCAAATCACCCCTCCATATTCACTCTTCCGTCCTAAAGACACCAACTACAAGAGTATGGCCGACAGCCAGAAATACAGATGGATTGAATATCATAAATGGACCTTCAAAGGCGCGCTTTACACTCCTATAACAGGTGACCTTGTTCTGATGACCAGAGCACAGTTCGGATATCTCGGATACTTCAGCAGAAGCCTTGGTTACTCTCCGTTTGAAGGGTTCATCGTGGGTGGTGACGGTATGTCCGGCTACAACACATACGGTTCGGAAATTATCGGTCTCAGGGGATATGCCAACAACTCGCTTACTCCTCGCAAGAACAATGGCTATGTTGGCAATGTATACGATAAGTTTACCGTTGAACTCCGGTACCCGATTGTTCTTCAGCCACAGTCTACAATTTACGCCCTGGTATTTTTAGAGGGAGGTAATTCATGGTCCGATATCAAAGACTTCAATCCGTTCCAGATAAAACGGTCAGTAGGTGTTGGCGTCCGCGTTCTTCTTCCTATTGTCGGGATGCTTGGTATAGACTGGGGATACGGATTTGACCCTGTACTTGACAAAGCCAAGGGAGGAAGCAATTTCCACTTTGTAATAGGACAACAATTCTAATCTTTAATAAGTTAAGATATGAAAAGGATTTTATTTGCAATTGCAATTTTTTGTGCAGCTACATTCACATTGGGAGCACAATCATACGGATATGTAAATACTCAAAAAATTCTTGAAAAGGTTCCGGAATATGTTAAAGCTCAAAGTCAGCTGGAGACAGAGGCATCCGGATACTCGAAAGAAATCGAAAACAGCATGAAAAATGTTGAATCTATGTTCAACCGGTATCAGGCAGAAAAGCCAAGACTTAACGAACAGCAGAGACTTGCCAGAGAGAACGAAATCATCGCAATGGAGAAAGAGGTAAAGGAGAGGCAGAAGGGATACTTTGGAGAAGAGGGCACTGCAGCAGAAACTGGCTCGGCATTTGTAATAGATATATCATCTGCGCAGGGAATAATTTATACTAATCCCCGTTATGACTTGACTGCTAAGGTCTTGAAAAAGTTAAACTTACAATAGAATAAACTAAATAATAATAATATTTTTTATGAAACATTTTTCAAAATTTCTACTGATTCTTTTTGTTCTTACTTCTGCTTCTGCATCGGCACAGACCTTTAAGTTTGGGCATCTGAATACACAAGAGTTAGTTGCTCTTATGTCCGAAAGAGACAGTGCAGTTGTTAAACTGGAGAAATATGCAGCAGACCTCAACGAAACAATGGAGGCTATGCAGGTGGAATTCAATACTAAGGTAAACACCTATCAGCAGAAACAGGCAACCTGGACTGCAGCTGTTCTTGAAGCAAAACAAAAAGAACTTCAGGAAATTGAAGCAAGACTTCAGCAATTTCAACAAAGTGCTGCAACAGAATATCAACAAGAGCAAACTAAACTTCTTCAGCCGGTATATCTGAAAGCCAATGCTGCTGTTCAGAAAATCGGTAAAGAGAAAGGTTTTACCTACATTTTTGATACTTCATCGGGATCAATTCCGTTTATCAACGCAGAAGTTAGTGTAGACGTTATAAAGTATCCAAACAAAAAATATATTTTGTAACTTTACAATCGCTTCGATTCTACGGGGCGATTGTTTTATTTATATGGGTCTGAAAGAAGGTAAAAAAGCGACAATAGGGATCTTTGACTCCGGAGTAGGAGGACTCTCAGTCTGGAGAGAGCTTGTTAAAATTCTGCCATATAATAATTTCATATATTTCTCAGACAGTGCATATTGCCCCTATGGGCCAAGGCCTCAGGAAGAAATTATCGAGAGAGCCTGCAAAATCACCGATTTTTTAATTTCACAGGGAGCGGACATTATTGTAGTGGCTTGTAATACTGCAACTGCAGCAGCAATTGAAGCCTTGAGAGAAAAGTATACATTATCTTTCGTTGGGATGGAACCTGCCGTTAAACCGGCTGCCCTGCACTCAAAAACGGGCGTAATAGGTGTTCTTGCAACAAAAGGTACTTTTAAGGGAAAGCTTTATTCCCGCACTTTACAAAAATTCGCATCAGATTTACGGGTAGTTGAACAGGTAGGCTACGGGTTGGTAGAACTTGTAGAGGCAGGAAAAACATCCGAAGAAGATACTTCAAAGATTCTTGGACAGTATATTCTTCCAATGATTGCTTTGGGCGCCGACCATATTGTTCTGGGATGTACCCATTATCCGTTTCTCAGAGACGAAATACAAAAAATTGCCGGGGACAATGTAATTATTGTCGATCCTGCTCCTGCAGTAGCTCGTCATACTTTTGAACTGCTTTCCGAAAAGAACCTTATCGGGAAAGAACAAACTGATTCATTGCATCAGACAGTATTCTATTCAACAGGGAACATAGAAAACCTTGTGAGAATGGCAAGGAGAATTCAACAATCCCTTCCCGACGAGTGTTTCAAAGAAAAACTTATCTAAACTTCAAAAATACCTATGAAAACAGAACTTCTATTTTTCTTAGTGCCGCTCGCCTCAATGGCAGCACTCGGATTTGCCTACTATTTCTTTAGGCAGATGATGAAAGAGAGCGAGGGCACAGACATGATGAAAGAGATTGCTGCACACGTCAGAAAGGGTGCCATGGCATACCTGAAACAGCAATATAAAGTTGTGACAATAGTATTTATTGTGCTCAGCTTGTTTTTTGCTGTTCTTGCTTATGGCTTTGGAATCCAGAATCCATGGGTTCCGTTTGCATTTCTCACCGGAGGTTTTTTCTCGGGCTTGGCAGGATTTATTGGAATGAAGTCTGCAACTTATGCTTCGGCAAGAACTGCCAATGCATCAAGAAGGTCTTTAAACAGCGGCCTTAAACTGGCTTTCCGCGCAGGTGCTGTAATGGGTCTCGTTGTTGTAGGGCTTGGACTTCTTGATATTTCGCTTTGGTATTTGCTTTTGGACCATTTTATTGAAGCAACCGGGGCTCAGAAACTTGTAGTCATTACAACCACAATGCTTACTTTTGGGATGGGAGCGTCTACTCAGGCACTCTTTGCAAGGGTCGGCGGGGGAATATATACAAAGGCAGCCGATGTTGGAGCTGACCTTGTAGGAAAAGTGGAAGCCGGAATTCCGGAGGATGACCCGCGCAACCCTGCAACCATAGCAGACAATGTTGGAGACAATGTAGGGGACGTAGCCGGGATGGGAGCGGACCTGTATGAATCTTACTGCGGTTCCATTCTTGCAACTGCCGCATTGGGAGCATCTGCATTTTATATAGACCCCGAACTTCAGCTAAAAGCAGTATTTGCTCCGATGCTGATTGCTGCAGTAGGAATTGTTTTGTCCGTAATCGGAATATTCCTTGTGAGAACAAAAGAGGGTGCCGGAATGAAGGAACTTCTCCGTTCACTTGGAGTAGGAGTTAATTTCAGTTCGCTGCTAATCGCAATTTCCACATTTGGGATACTCTATTTACTGCAAATTGACAACTGGATTGGAATTTCATTCTCAGTTGTAACCGGGCTCATCGCCGGAATAATTATAGGTCAGTCAACAGAATACTATACATCTCATTCATATAAGCCAACAAGAAGAATTTCTGAAAGCTCGCAAACCGGACCTGCTACCGTAATTATTTCAGGTATAGGGCTTGGTATGATTTCCACTGCAATACCTGTTGTAACAATAGCTTTAGCAATAATGATATCATTCCTGTGTGCAATAAACTTTGATGTAAACGGGATGTTAACAGCCCATAACCTGAGTCTGGGTCTTTACGGAATCGGTATTGCTGCGGTAG
>JAGDMC010000107.1 GCA_017860395.1 Bacteroidota bacterium
CAATAACAGTGCTGCAAAGGCAAGTCTTAAAAAACATTTTTTCATTTCTAAACGTATTTTTTTTATTTGTAAAACTAAAATTTCCATTGAAGGGATATTTGCCAGTTTCTGCCAGGCATCGCATAAAACTTCACATTCTGATAACTTGCGTCGGTTATATTCTTCACTACTCCGTTGGCCGTAAAGTTTTCTCCGAAAAGGGAGAATCTGTATATGAGGCCTATATCGGCAAGTACATAAGAGGGTAAAATATCATAAATATCAAGTGTGGTCCTCGTTCCCGTGTAATAGACCCCTCCGTAGAGAGACCATTTATCAAGGTCGGCACGAAGTGAAGCTCTTAGAGAGTGTTTTGGCTGATAGGCAAGCTGCTCCCCTTTTGCAGGGTCTTCCGGCCAGATAGGCGTTACTGTCACAATATTTGTGAACGAGTAGTTTGTGTTAAGCGATATTTTAAAATCCGAAATCTCCTTTGTTATTTTAAGCCCGGCTTCTGCACCATGGGACAGAACTTCCGGAATATTTTGCGGACGCCACACCTGCCCGGCAGGGAGCCAGCGAATCCAGTCGTCAACCTCACTTCTGTAAAGAGTTGCAAATCCTTCCGCACTCCACGAATCTTTAATCCAGCCGTAGTCAAGACCGCCTTCGGCTGTTAAAGACTTTTCGCTTTGCAGATACAGGTGCTCTCCTCCCCAGTAGCGGTCGTTTAAAGTTGGAACCTTTGAACTGCGGGATACAGATGCTCTTGCAGAGAGTGTATGCCCGGAACGGTTAAGCAGCATTACCCTCAGGTCCAGCGATGGCATCAAAGGCAGCGTGCTGTTGGTTATGAGAGTATACCTCAACCCTGCGGAAATAGTTACCGGAACAAACGGAGTATATTTCGCAAGCAGATAGACATTACCCCTTTCTTCGAAAACAGAATCGGCATAGGAGTGGACAACTGGTTTAATATATGTCCCTGAAAGCCCACCCTTAAGAGTGAATTTTTCTGTTTTGTACTCTCCCTCAGCCGATGCGATAAATGTATGAGCAGCAATAACATCTTCTTTATACCTCTGATGGTCATACGAATAAGATGCTGTTGCTCCATACGAAAAACACTTTGCCGAATTGTTGTATCCTACAGAAGTTTTGAAATTCCTGTCATAAATTGACGCATAACTTTCTGGCCTGTCGTTTAACGAAACCGAAGGCTGAATTTGCCTGTCGAAATCGAGATAGAGAAGGCTGAAAGAGAGAATTCCTCCGTTTTTTATCTTCCCGAAAAGCTCCTGAAGCACTCCGTAATTATTGTATGCGGCGTTGTTGAGATACTCCTCCGGCCTGCCGGGTTTTGTATTGTTTTCAAAACGGTAGTTGTTCCTGGCTATCGAATAGAGTACGCTGCTTCTTGATTCGATTTTATTATTTGACAGCCTCATGGTTCCCCCTGTAAAAAGAGTTCCGAAGCTTCCGGCAGAAATGAGTACATCTCCATGAGCACCTCTCTCCCATTTTGGTTTTGTTCTAAGCTGAATACTCCCCCCGATGCTGCCATCTCCATAAAGGGCAGAACTGCCTCCTATGTGGATATCCATTGCATCGAAAAAGTAGAGAGGAATATGCGAAAGATCTGTTTGCCCCATTGTGGGAACCGACAAACTTTGCCCGTTCCATGCAATTGTAGTGTGGGAAGCAGATGTGCCTCTTACAGAGATATATGCTCCCATACCCCTTCCGTATTCTTTAAGGTAAGCGGCGTTTTCCTTCTGGATGAAATCGGCAAGAGAACTCATCTGCATTTTTGCGAGTGACTCCTGCGGAACGGCCACAAGTTTTGTTCCTATGCCAAATCTTTTGTTTTCGGTTGCAGACCTCTTGAAAGGTGTCCTGATAATTACTGAGTCCAGCTTTCTCGACTGCTGAATTTTTATTGTGTCTTTGGTTTGTGCAAACGACGAAGTACCCGGATAGTAAATACCCAGTACAATAAGAATAATAGCAACAAAAAATAATAACCGGTTTGTCATCGCTCTCCTTTTCCCGAAAGTTCGATTAATAAAGTTTTGTTCCTAGAAGGTCTTCTGACTCAGCTTTTACATCTCTTGCCTTCCCACCTTACGGCAGTGGCCGACTGAAGATAACCCTGTTTAGGGAGAAGCTTCACAGCAGCGGGTACTGTTCCCGGATTTAACGGGATTCCCTTACGCTGGAACGGTGCAAAGATAACTTTTTTTATATAAAACAATATTATTTCTTTAAATTTGATTCAAATCGCTAATTCATAACTATTTAAATCATGTCAAATCTCTTTAAGTCGCTATTATTCATCGCATTAACATCTTTTACGATGGCATGTTCAACCCAAAAGGACGCGGTTGAACTCAAGTATGAACAGTACACACTTGATAACGGCCTTAAGGTCGTTCTACACCAGGATCTATCAGATCCTATGGTTGCAATCGCAATTCAGTATCATGTTGGTTCCGGCAGAGAGAAGCTCGGAAAAACAGGTTTTGCACACTTTTTTGAGCACATGCTTTTCCAGCGTTCCGAGAATCTTCCAAGAAACGCTTTCTTCCAGAAGATAGCAAAACTGGGTGGCGAATTTAACGGCTCAACCAATTCCGACGGAACAAACTACTACGAAGCAGTTCCAAGAGATGCTATGGAAAAAGTTCTCTGGATGGAATCGGACCGTATGGGATTCTTCATTAATACAGTAACTCAGGGTGGACTTGAGCGTGAAATAGACGTTGTGTCAAACGAAAAACGTCAGAATTACGACAGCCAGCCTTACGGACATTCGAGTACAATTATGGCTAAGGAGATGTTTCCGGCCGGCCACCCATACAGCTGGACAACTATAGGCGAAATTGCCGACCTTAAAAGCGCAACGCTCGACGATGTAAAAGAGTTTTACCACACATACTATGTTCCAAACAATGCAACTTTGGTGCTTGCAGGCGACTTTGACATTGCCCAGGCAAAAGAGCTCATTCAAAAATATTTTGGCGAAATTAAAAAAGGCGGAGACGTTGAAAAACCTAAAGTTCAGCCTCTGACTTTCGAAGCCACAAAGAAAATGGTTTTTGAAGACGCATTCGCGAAACTTCCTCAAATTACGCTTTCATACCCTACCGTTGAACAATACAACAACGATTCTTACGCAATTCAATACTTCACAAATCTTTATGCAAACGGCAAAAAATCGCCTCTTTACAAGATTATCGTAGAAGAAAAGAAACTTGCCCCTTCTGTAGGCGCATTCAATATGTCACGCGAAATAGCCGGTTATACTCAGGTTTCTGTAAGAGCATTCGAAGGAGTGAATCTTAATGAAGTTTATACCGCTATTGAAGAAGCATTTGCAAGATTCGAAAAAGACGGTGTAGACGAACAGGAACTGCAAAAACTTAAAGTTATGCAGGAAGTTAACCTTTACAATCGACTTAGTGGCGTTCAGGGAAAGGCCCTTATGATGGCACGCGACAACGAATTTGGAGGAACTCCGGATGAATCCTTTAAAGAACTGGCAAAATATCAGGCCGTTACTAAAGAGGATATTATGAGAGTTTATGAGAAATATTTCAAGGGACGTCCGTACTTTGCGTTGAGCATTGTTCCAAAAGGCAAACCGGAACTTGCTCTTGCAGAATCCATCCCTGCTACCGTTGCAGTTGAAAACGTTGCAGAACAGACAATGAAATCAAAAGGCGGAAAGATTGTAGATGATGAATATGTGCGCACTCAATCGGCAATAGACCGTTCAATTGAACCTGAATTCCTTCCTAATGCACCGGCAATAACTGTTCCTCCAATCTGGACAGGTAAACTTGCAAACGGAATGTCAATTTATGGAATAACTCAGAATGAGCTTCCTCTTGTTCAGGCAAATATTGCAATGAAAGGCGGAATGTTGCTCGACCCGGAGAAGAAAAACGGTGTTGGATTTATTACAGCAGCTCTCATGAACGAAGGTACAGCGCTCAAAACTCCGGAAGAACTGGAGAGTGCAATGGGACTTCTTGGAGCAAGAATCAGGTTCTATTCCGATACAGAAGGAATGGGCGTTTCAATTTCAGGATTGTCAAAGAACTTCAGGGACGTGATTGCTCTCACAGAAGAGATGATGCTTCAGCCAAGGTTTGACTCAGCAGCATTGGCGAGAACCAAGACACGCATTAAAGCTATGATTCGTCAGAACTCAGTGGACCCTCGTACAATTGCAATGGATGTGACCGGCAGGCTGCTTTACGGCCCGGAAGCAACCCTTTCTCTCGATGCTTATGGAACAGCGGAAAGCGTTGACTCTATTACAATGGACGATGTTAAGGCTTTCTACAATGCAAACTACAGCCCTTCAATTTCCAGCTTTACAATTGCCGGTGCCATTGACCAGAAAGAGACAGAGAAAATACTTGCTTCCCTTGTTGAAAAATGGAAAGCCAAAGATGTAACAATACCTGAACCAAAGGCAGGAGTTGCAGCAAAAAGAGGAACAATCTATTTTGTGGATTACCCTAATGCCCCTCAGTCTATGATTATAGTGAGCAAGACTTCCATGCCTTTCAACAGCCCGGATTTCTACCCCACCGCTATTGCAAACTACCGTCTCGGACAAGGTTCTCAGGGAATGTTGTTTGATGTACTTCGTCTGCAAAAAGGATTTACATACGGAGCATACTCAAACGTAATCGGAGGTGAGTATCTCAACCTCTTCATGGCATCTTCAAGCGTTCAGGGAAGTGCAACAAAAGAATCGGTTCAGATTTTCCATGACCTCATTGGAGGCTATGCCGAAACAATAAATGACGAGACTCTTACAAGCACCAAAAACTCAATGCTCCGCGCAAAGGCTGCTTCTTTTGAAACCGTTGGCGCATTAGTTTCCATGCTCGACAACATCGCTCGTTACAACCTTCCGTTTGACTATGTTAAACAACAGGAAGAGACAATCAAAAACATAACTCTGGATCAGGTAAAAGAGATTATCAAGAAAAATCTCAATATCGACGAAATGATATTTGTAGTTGTGGGCGACGCAAAAACCCAGATGAAACCGCTGGAATCACTCGGTCTTGGCAAACCGGTACTGGTTACCAGATAATATTGGTTCCTGAGTACAGGATATTATTGATTGATATTATTGATTGATTGATCCATTGACTATAGAATGAAGGCCGGCAATAAATTGTCGGCCTTTTTTCGTGGAAAACCAAGCCGGGTAATGGATTGGAGGTTGATGCCGATAGTTTTTGTGCGGGGATTGCCGGCGGCCAATTCATTGATTGTGTGCTACTTTCTAAGAACAAAAAGATTGTATATCTTTTTGTTCTTAGAAACTGCTTGATTCTGGCGGTCAAATGTGTTTCGGACGATAAAATTTAGGAATTAACATGCATATTATGTGGCAGTTATTAAACATTTTGAGATATAATGTCTCAAAATGTTTAGTAATTGCTTATTAACCACTTCGTTCCAAAGAATAGACCTCGCGGCGCAGCCGCACCATATCTTTTGCTCAATAAAAAAAATTAATTACCTTTGGCGTCCAGTTTTACCGATAGTGAATGCCCGGATGGCGGAATCGGTAGACGCGCTGGTCTCAAACACCAGTAGCTGCAAGGCTGTGCCGGTTCGATCCCGGCTCCGGGTACTTTTCAAAATCAACAAAGCCTGTA
>JAGDMC010000108.1 GCA_017860395.1 Bacteroidota bacterium
TCCTTTAGCTTTATTGTAAACTTCTTAGATGTAAAGTTTTGTGTAGCTGTTGTCTGCTGATAGTACATTGATGGAATAGATCTGGTTACAGCAAGCGTCGTGGTTTTTGTTCCAAATGCTGTGACAGGGGCTACACCATTGTAATTCGCTGTAACAAGAGCTGTAATTGCAGCGATGAGTTCTGTCTGGTCTGCGCCTGTGATTCCTGCTGCTGTAAGTGTTGTTGCAAGAGGAGTTTCAAACTTGTAACCTGTGCTTTCAATATATCTCGCTCCTGTTTGACTGTATGCGGTTAGACCTCTGTTAATCATAAGACTGTCAAGAACCTTAATTGGTTTAACAGTTGTAGCACCAGCCACAGAAGGAGACTTGAATGAGAATTTGTAAAGAGAGAAGTGGGTGATTGATGTAACATAGTCATTAGCTGTTGATGAATAAGTTACCGGAGTTGTTTGAACTTCCCATACTCCAAGTTGAGAATTGAAATACTCCAGCTGAAGCTCTGAATATTGCCAGTTTGTAAGCGGATTATCAATAGCTAATGCAAGTGGCTTGCTGAATACATATCCTGATGGTTCAAAACGAAGAGTCATAATACCAGGATTGTTAACTACATTCTGAACGTAAATATCGTCAACTTCTACAGCAGTTATAAGGATAGGACCAGTAACGGCAGCGCCGTTGGCATCTTTAACAGTTGTTCCGGAAGGAAGTGTAAGTGTAGCATCTGACGCGCCGCCTTCAATTGCAATTGTGCCACCGACAGTTGGATCCAAAGGAGTAATTCCGGGAACGTAAGGAACCATTGTCATCGTTAAACTGAATACAAGGGCGTGATTAGGAGCAGCTGTAGGGAATTCAAGTGAATAAGTTGCAGAGAAGAAGTCAGCTTTTGTAAGAACGATGTTATACTTACCTGAAGTTGTCAGGTTTGCAAATTCAAATTTACCGAAACTGTCTGTAGTCGCTGTTTTTGTACCCATGGTAACAGTAACGCCGGGCAATACAGCATTTGTTTTCTGGTTGTAAACCTGTCCTTTAATTGTGTAGGTCGCAGGTAATGGTTCCGGAGTAGGAATAGGATCGGGTGTTTTTGTACACGAAGCCGCACCTACGAGTGCAGCAATCAAGAAACTGGCAGAAGCAGTCTTGATTAGTCTTGAAAAGATTTTGCTTGCTTTCATAGAAAATTGGTTAATTATTGGTTGAATTTAGAATGATTTGATTTAAACGCATTTTTGTAAAAAAGTTATCCGACGAATTTTCGTCAGGAGAAGTTGTGAAATACCTACCGTAATCGGTGTATGGCCTTGCAATGTACTCAAACGGAAAATAATTTCCTGTAGAGACTCTAACAAACTTGTTTCGAAATTGTTTATAGGGAGGCAGAGCAATAGCAAAGAAAAATCCTCCGTTAACGGGGAACTCTTCAATTGCCATGGTCTGTACATAAAATCCGACTGAGGCATTTTTAAAGTGACGAGTAATCTCTCCTCTGAAAGAAACATCATTTCCCAAATATTTTGCAACGTTAAAGTTAAACATTAAATTCCATGGTTTAACAAAATAATTTGCACCAATCTTCCAAGTGAATTTGTCAAAATCGTTATAATACCAATCATTAAAGAGAGGAACTGAGTACGCAGTATAGCTTAGTTGTCCGTATATTCCTATTCGTTTTCCAATGGGACGAAACAATTTAAGATCTCCACCGGCCCGGAACATACTGAAGTTTCCAACCGTTGCCTTAGCAAAAATATTGTAAGGTAAGCGAAACTGCTGAGAAAAAGTCAGGTAGCCCGGTCTTATTTTCCCTTCTTCAGTTGAGTAGTCGTTCACGAGTGGGAATATTACCTGAGCTGTTATTGAGGCACCTCTCCATAAGGACATCTCAATTGCAGGGTTAATATTAAACTGCACGAGATACATCCTGTTGAGCACAGAATTCTTAAACCGGAAGATCGGGTAAAACAGAATATCGATTTTTCCAAAAGACGAGTTATAAAATTTTGTATCCTTATTTTCAAGATTACTCTCCAGGTTCAGTTTATCATAACTATCCTTAACGCTGAAGTCCGATTTCCAGTTTAGACGTCCTGCTGCTCCCGGAGTTTCCAGCGAAGCAAACATTCTGAATTTTGGAATTCTCTCTTCCATAAGAATTATCTCAACGTTTTTGGCAGTAAACTGATCCGAAACCTCTTCAACGGATTTCATTGCTGCATTCAAAAGCCGCTCGTTTGTGGTAAAGGCCCTGCTTTCAAGAAAGACAATCTCTTTTCCGCCGGCAGTGATGTGCCTTACATTTTCGAACCCCGAATTAATCAGACTGCTTTCCACTAAACTCTGCGCACAGGCTCCAATGCTTACGAAAAGCAACAGGAACGCCAAACCAGCTACTTTTGCCTTTGTGCCGCAAAACAGTGAAACAGTTGATTTTTTTGACATTAGATTCCGAAGTTTTTCATATTGCGAAATTATATATTTTTTTTTATCTAATCAAATAAATTTGAATTTATTATAACATTTTACAAAATCTTAACTTATTTAAGATAAACAATTAACACAAAATAGAATTATGAATCTAATTTAATAAATTTGCATGAATTAAATTGCACCATATGGAAAAATCGAAAGTTTACTTTACAGATACAAGAACTTCTCCTCAGACAAATCTCCTGGATAAACTCGAGAAGGTGATCAAAAAAGCTGATATTAAATGCATTGACTTTAATAAAAAGTTTGTGGCTATAAAGATTCACTTCGGAGAACCTGGCAATCTTGCATATATAAGACCCAATTATGTTTCCAGAGTTGTAGGGATACTTAAGTCTATGGGAGCACTCCCCTACCTTACGGATTGCAATACTCTTTACTCCGGCAGAAGATCGGATGCGGTAAATCATTTGCAAAGTGCTTCAGAAAATGGATTCAATCCACTATCTGCCTCTGCTCATGTTATTATTGCAGATGGAATAAAAGGTACTGACTTCAGAGAAATTCCCATCAATGGGGAGTATTTCAAAACAGCAAGAATTGGTACTGCTATCGCGGATTCAGATATAATTGTGACAATGACCCATTTTAAAGGTCACGAGCAGGCCGGATTTGGCGGAGCACTTAAAAATATTGGGATGGGATCGGCATCTGTAGGAGGCAAACTGGAGCTTCACTCAGCATCCAAACCGGTAATCGACCGGAAAAACTGTACCGGATGCCGGATTTGCGTGAAAAACTGTGCCCATGACTCCATACACCTCGATGAAGAAAAAAAAGCCTTTATTGACTACGAAAAGTGCACCGGGTGCGGGCAATGCGTGGCTGTTTGCCAGTTTGAATCGGCAATTGTTGCGGACTGGGGCGATTCTGTAGTACTGAATAAAAAAATAGCTGAATACTCTTATGCCGTTTTAAAGGACAAACCAAGTTTCCATATAAGTTTTATTATGAATGTTTCGCCAAACTGTGACTGCTGGGGCAGCAATGATGCACCGCTGGTTGCTGATATAGGAATTGCGGCTTCTTTTGATCCTGTTGCACTGGACATGGCTTGTGCAGACCTTGTAAATAATGCTCCGGCAATATCCGGAAGTGCTATTTCCGATAAAGGAGACAATTTGCCATGCAGAGGCGAAGACAAATTCAAAATCGTTCACCCTAACACCGACTGGAGAGCCGGCCTGGAATATGCCCGGAAACTCGGAATAGGCAATACTGATTACGAATTAGTTACTATCTGAAATGAAAAACAAAAGTATTGAAATTCTAAAACCAGATTCGGTTGAACCGTTAAATATTAAGTTTTCTGACACTCCTGTCAACGCAGGCTTTCCCTCTCCTGCCGAAAACCATATGGAAAACACAATGGACCTGAACAGGGCCCTCGTTAAAAATCCTTCATCTACTTTTTATGCAAGGGTAAAAGGCGAAAGCATGATAAATGATGGTGTCGATGACGGCGACCTCCTTGTAATTGACCGTTCGGTTGAGCCATATGAAAACTGCCTTGCCGTTTGCTTTTTGGATGGAGAATTCACGCTTAAAAGAGTACGGCTGGAGGGCGATGACCTTTTGCTTGTTCCTGCGAACGAAAAATTTAAACCTATAAGGGTAAAAAAGGACAATGATTTTTATGTATGGGGAGTTGTCCGCTATTTGATAAAAAGAGTATGATGAAAAAAATCGTTAGAATTTTTAAGATACTGTTCGTAGTCTATCTGTCAGCAGTATTTTTTCTTTGCCTGTATACATTCAAGGATACGGGAATTGACCTTTCCCTGTACTTCTTTGGAATTCGCGCAGACAGGATAGCACATTTCATAATGTTCCTTCCCTATCCTTTTTTGGCATGGCACGCAATTGAGGGCTGGTTTAAAAAAGTATTCGGGAGGTATGATATTTCAATGCTGGTTTTATCAGGAATAATTCTTGCTCTTGTTGCAGAAACATTGCAGAATTTAAACCCGAACAGGGATTTTGACCCGGCAGACATCCTGGCAAACATAACAGGAGTTCTTACCGGAACAATTCTGCTTCTTATATTTAATTCGATTGTGAAACATGTATGGCCTGGCAGACTGCAATAATTTCTTCGTAAGCTGCGAGAGAGTCTTTAACCCTTCTCTCATTGGAAAGCCGGTTGTTGTTTTGAGCAACAACGACGGATGTGTAATTTCACGCTCAGACGAAGCTAAGGCACTTGGAATAAAAATGGGTGAACCTGTTTTTAAGATTAAGGATCTGGCAGAAAAAAATGGGGTTATCTCCTATTCCGCAAATTTCGCTTTATACGGGGATCTCTCCGCCAGGGTTATGGACAGGCTGAAAAGTTTTGTCCCTTCAATAGAAGTATATTCAATTGATGAAGCTTTTCTGAATTTTGACGGGATGTCTTATGAAGCAATAAAGGCTACAGGAGAAGAAATCGTCCGCAAAATAAAGCGAGAAACAGGTATTCCCATAAGTCTGGGAATATCCCACACAAAAACGCTGGCTAAAGTTGCAGCAAAGCTTTCCAAAAAGTATCCGAAGCTTAATAGTTTTTGTCTGATGGATAGAGATGAGGACATAAAAAAGGTCCTATTAAAATTTCCGATTGAAGATGTTTGGGGAGTTGGACGGGCATATTCAAAGATGCTAAAATTCAACAGAATAAATACTGCATCTGACTTTACAGCTATTTCACAGGGGTGGGTCAAGTCAAAAATGGGAATTGTTGGACTCAAAAGCTGGAGAGAATTGAATGGCGAGTCTTGCATTGAGCTCGAAGACAGAGTTTCGGATAAAAAACAAATTTGCACAAGCAGGAGCTTCTCGGAGGACATTTACGAATTTGAAGAAATCTGCAAAGCCGTGGCCACTTTTACAGCTTCTTCCGCAGAAAAGCTGCGCAGGCAAAAAGGAGTTTGCAGGGAGATTATTGTTTTTATACTGACAAACAGATTCAAAGAGAAGGGAAATCACCATTATGAGAGTACATTGATTCCTATTGAGAACTATACTGACAGCACATTTGAACTGATTGAGAGAGCTTGTTCCGGACTAAAAAATATATACAAACCGGGGTACGGCT
>JAGDMC010000109.1 GCA_017860395.1 Bacteroidota bacterium
ACCTTCTCGATACTTGACCCGCCTGAAAGTTCTGATGATATTTCCGGGTTGCCTTTGTAGCGGATGGAGGTTCCGCCCGAAGCATCAACTATAAGTTTTTCGCTCACGTTTACCTCTGCAGATGCTCCGCCCGACATATCGGCACGGCATTTCTTGGACAAAAGCGAGAAATGTTTGTGAACACTGCCACCTGAAGAGCTGATATTCAGGTATTCTGCAACACCCTCTAAATCGGACTCCGACCCGCCGGACATATCCAGCTCAAGCGATTTTAGCAGCACCTTGCCTGTGACATTACCGCCACCGCTGAGCGAAATCCTGAGTTCGTCCGCTGTCCATCCGTTATTCAGATTTATATGTCCTCCGCCACTGGAAGATAATTTTTTAAGAAAGTTGCAGGAAAGATGAATCTTAACATTGGGATCTCCCGCAAAATTAATTCCGTCTTCCGGGTGAATTTTAAGAGTATTGTCTACAACCTCAACAACAATGTAGCTGTGGATGTTTTCGTATGTCTCAATAGTGAGTTCCTTTAAAGAGTCCTGAGTAAGAATCAGCTCGAAACCGCTTGATACAGATACATTTTCAAAAGAAGTTGTCTTAATTTTTTTGGCTATGTATTGTCCCGAAGGGTCAACTGAAACAAAACCAAAATAAGAACAGGAAGACAACGCAAAAGCGAATAAAGCAGCAAAAAGAAAGATGTGTTTTTTCATAGAAGTATTCTGATATTAGTTTAAGTGTCGGGTATATTATTTATTAGACGGAGAACTGTGGGTAAAAGTTGCAAACTTTCCATCAAAGTTTGAAAAAAACATTGGATTACTGCAACATTTCCTGCTGTAAATTCGTCAAATAGAGAACAAAACAAAATATCATCAAATTATGAAAAGGCTGATTGTATTATTATTTATCCAGATTATCGTTGTTTCCTCGTTTGGGCAATCCT
Source organism: Bacteroidota bacterium (assembly GCA_017860395.1). Classification (GTDB taxonomy): domain Bacteria; phylum Bacteroidota; class Bacteroidia; order Bacteroidales; family UBA932; genus Bact-08. Next base: position 950 of record JAGDMC010000109.1, read on the forward strand.
CAACAACACGTCCGAAAACAAAAATAATGACCCTGGGCGTTTTCCATTTCGCATATCACAACCTCGACAGGGTAAAGACAGCCGAAAAAGATCAGATATCCGTACTGGACGAGCCATATCAGTCGCAGATTGCAGCAATTGCAAAAGCAATAGAAGAGTTCCGTCCTACAATAATTGCAATAGAACTTGACCCGTCAAAACAACGTTCCGTTGATTCTCTTTACTCTCTTTATAAACTTGGAAAACTGACCCCGGCAAAAGATGAAATCTATCAGCTTGCATACCGGATTGGCAAAAACCTTGATTTGCCGAAAATTTATTGTGTCAATGACTGGGGACGGCCATATGACAATATTCAGGCAATGTTTAAAGACAGCATCCGCCTGGAGAGGTTTGGACATTTCATAGACTCACTCAATAAAATTGAAGGGAAAGAGCTATTGAGCAAAAAAGTTTCAAATGTTGTCGATCAGCTTGTTGAATTGAACAACCCGCTCAATATAAAAGAGGGCCTTGGGTCGTATTTGACCGACGGGTTTCTTTACGAAGAGAATCCGGGCGATTTTACAGGCGTTGACTTCGAAACCGGCCGCTGGTTTAACCGTAATCTGAGAATTATCCGCAATATCCAAAGAATCCCACGTACCGCCGGCGATAGGATATTAGTGATATTTGGCGCAGGACACATGAATCTGCTGAATCCTCTTCTGGACATCTCCAAAGAGTTCGAACTTGTATCGCCGCTGCCCTATCTGGAAAAGGCATCTGCTTTACAAAACAATAAATAAATGCGTTTCGTTTAAAATGCCAAATTTTCGCGATGCTGCAGTAGTTATCTATTAATCAGATTCATTCCGTTTTTTAACTGGTTTTTATTTTTTTATTTCTTTATTATCCCTTACTCTATATAGTTTTTCTTTGATTTTTTATCAGAATTTTTATTAATTTTACCAAAGTTCAAAATTATTTATTGTGGGAGCGAAGGGAACCATATTATCAATTATAGTTCTTGTATTTTACCTAACCTCAAATTTGGGCATAGGAAGGTATTCCTGTCATTGTAACCATGCTTCCGAAATTTCATTTATTGGCATTAGTTCCGAGTGTACATGTACCCAAGATGTAGAAAAAGAAGACCATAACCACCATTGTCCCCATTGTGGCAAAAAACTCGTTGAAAAAATTATTAAAAGAACCGACTGTTGTTCGCTGAAATATTTCTTCCTGGATGCAGATCAAGACTCTTTCAATAATTCTCATAAATTTTTAGCGGCTCACTCTCCGTGGTTTAAGCCCACAGAATCAACAGATTCATTTACGCAATCGGTAATTCCACCCAGAATAAAAACATTTCAGGCACTATTCCATCAAGCCGGCCTGTCTCTTTTTATTAAATACCTCCAGCTGATATTGTGAAATAGCAGATACGATGAGTTCGCTCGTCATTCTGTGTTTTTGTATTTATCGTAAATAATAATTTACGAGCATATAGTAATATGCATTAACCCTAAACAATTATTTAATTTATGAAAAACTTATTTAAATCTTTAATTATATTCTCCTTACTGATTCTTCAGTTGAACGGAGCAATTGCTGCTCCTGCAAAAAGAGCTGTGGCGATAGTGGTAGACAAGGCTACTTACGAAAATTGTCGTAAGGCAGTTGAGCTATATTCACAGTCAATTTCGGCAGAGGGACTTAACGCTATTGTAATCGTAGATAAATGGGGAGTTCCGGATTCAATTAAGGCACACCTTCTGAGTTTATATAAAACACAAAATCTTGAAGGAACCGTGCTTATTGGCGATATTCCTGTTCCAATGATACGGGATGCTCACCACCTGGCAACAGCATTCAAAATGAATCCATCGAGACCATGGCAGGAATCCTCAATCCCTTCCGACAGATTCTACGACGATTTCGATCTCAGGTTCAACTACCTTAAGAGAGATACTCTTCAACCGCTGTATTACTACTACTCTCTGGCAGGAGACGGTCCCCAGGAAATCGAGTGCGATATATACAGCGCAAGGATAAAAGCTCCGGCAACTCCCGGGAAGACAAAGTATCAGCTAATTTCGGAATATCTGCAAAAGGTTGTTAAAGAAAAGGCAAACAGGCATAAAATGAGCCAGATAAGCTACTATGCAGGTCATGGTTACAACTCAGACTGTATGGTTGCACGAATAGACGAAAAGTATTCACTAATGGAGCAATTCCGGTTTCTTGGAGAATCGCAGAGATCTATCAACTACATTGACTATACATACGACGATAATGTAAAGCACAGACTGCTTTCCGAATTGTCCCGCACAGATCTTGATCTTGCCATACTTCACCATCACGGTTCTGAGGACGGACAAATGATGAATGGCTCACCAATTTCACCAAGTACAGATGTATGGCTTTCGCAGGCAAGAAAGTTTTTCAGAGGAAAGATTCGTAACTCTTCCGATACAACGGCTGCCAAGCAATATTATATTGACAACTACAATGTTCCGAAATCATGGGTTAGCGATGCCTTTAATCCGGAATTGACAAAAAGCGACAGCCTTGCCGATTTGGAATTGGATATAAACATTCCAGACCTGTACGATTACAAGTCCAACGCAAAAATCATTCTTTTCGACGCTTGTTTCAACGGGTCATTTCATTTGGACGATTACATCAGCGGTCACTACATTTTTAACTCCGGATCAACTATCATTGTTAAGGCAAATTCAGTAAATACACTTCAGGATACCTGGACTAACCAGCTTCTTGGTCTTTTGGATCTGGGAGTTTCCGTGGGTAACTGGGCAAAAGGCCAGCAGACTCTCGAGTCCCACCTGATTGGTGACCCTACATATATGTTCATAAACAGTTCTAACGACAAACTGGACCTTAACCAGGCAGTAACTCTCAATAAAGGAGATATTAAGTTCTGGCGCAAACAAATGGCGAATTCAAATCCTGAGATAAAATCTCTGGCAATGAAAATGCTCTCTTCAAATAATGCTATAACCACAGACGAACTGCTAACAATCCAGAAAGAGGAGATTAGGCCAACAGTAAGGCTTCAGGCTTTTAATCTGTTAAAGAACTATTCCGACAAGAATTTCATCAGTTCTATTAAGCTTGGACTTTATGATAACTACGAACTGATTAGAAGACTCAGTTCATTGTACGCTGCCAAAAACGGATCTCCGGAACTCATAGACGACGTCTTTACGCTGAGGTTCCAGCCGGGAGTAAGCAAGCGTGTTGAGTTCCAGCTGAAAGGTGCAACGGAAATCTACAGCAGAGATTTAGCAATTGCAGCATATGAAAAAGCGCTCAATGGCAAGGACGGCAAATGGTACGAAAGGTGCAAAAATCAAATCAGCTCTTTAAAATATAATCTGGACAATGGTGAGAAGGAATATGCTGCCTTGCTTGACCCTAAGACCCCGGTAAAGGCAAAAAGGTTCACAATCTCGGCTCTGAGAAATAGTTGCGAGGCAACTCATCTGGATATATTGTTTAAGTTTTTCGCCGAATCGGACAACGTTGAACTAAAGAGCCAACTGGCCGAAGCATTCGGGTGGTATCGTTATTCATACAAAAAGAATGAAATCATTCGTTTTTGCAAAGACCAGATTAATGTGCAAACCGATGACGTTCTTAAAAAAGAACTCGTCAAGACTATCAACAGACTGGAATTACCTAAATTAAAATAACCCTAATTTATAATTACAACTATGAAGAAACCCAAAATTCAATCAGCTTTTGCGTTGTTTCTCCTTATTTGCCTGAGTTTGCAGTTAAGTGCACAATCTGCAGTTAACAATTACGCAGCATTAAGGGGAGTCGTGACTGAGAAAGGATCTCATTCACAAGCGGTAGAATTTGCCACAGTGCAGATTTTACCTCAAGGCGCTCTTACTACTACAAATTCAAATGGTGAATTTTCATTTGAAAGACTGTCTCCCGGAAAGGTGAATGTAAGAATTCAATTCCTCGGGATGGAGGCCATTGACACCACTCTTATTCTGGTAGCAGGAAAAGCTTCTCAGGAACATTTTTATATGAATTACAGTTCATTCCGGCTTAACGAAGTATCAGTTGTTGCTCAGGAGAGCAAAGCCGGACAAGCAACTGCATCAAATATCTCAAGGCAGGCAATGGACCACCTTCAGGTTACTTCGGTTTCTGATCTGCTTCAGCTTATGCCCGGGGGACAGATTGCCAATCCCGACCTGAGTGTTGCAAAATCTTTTAATATCCGTAATATTTCCGGTTCTGTCGGAAAAGAGGGCACAGCCGGTACAGAGATGAACTCGTTAGGTACAGCAATATATATAGACGGCTCTCCTCTTTCCAACAATGCCAACCTTCAGACTCTGAGCCCTTCAATCTCAGGCGGTGGCGCATCTGTTTCAGGAGGATCCTCACCTAACTCTGGCCTTGACCTCAGAATGTTGTCTACAGACAATATAGAATCTGTAGAAGTAATTCGTGGTATACCATCTGTAGAGTATGGCGACCTTACATCAGGAGCTGTAATAATAAGGTCTAAGGCAGGGAAGGAACCTCTCAACATCCGTTTCAAAACCGATCCAAGAATCTATCAGATGTCTGCCGGTAAAGGATTCAG
>JAGDMC010000110.1 GCA_017860395.1 Bacteroidota bacterium
TAATCTGCTCCTGTCATCTTCCAGCTTGTGGAAATAGTATACTCATCAGGAATAAGTTCGGGGATAATTGCTGCGCCGGTAGCATCTGTAGTAAACTTAAAAACGGCAGAGCTGCTGGTTAGGATTATTTCCCTGTTTGCATATTTCACATCCGGTTTGAAATTTTCCGGCATATCAAATACAATCTTCATATTTCTGACAGGTAGCGGCAACTCCCTTGTGCAGCTGAATGCAATTATTGCAAAAATTGCCAGAGAAAATATTTTTAGAAATCTATTCATTGTTTCAAAAGTTTAAATTTTAACAATTAGCTCCATTCCAAAGGAAAACGTACCTGTATTTCTTTCTGTAAGAGTTCCGGAAACATTTGTAGATTGATATGGAGTATAGAAAAATGCGTTGTTTACGAAGAATGAGAATCCCAGTGATGGCGAAATGTCTTTCTGAAGCCTGGCGTTAATAACCCATATTGGCTTGGATGTAACAGCGTCTGTATCCTTAGGATTTTTTATCTGGTCTTTAAGAAGTATTCCCTTAATGGTGTAATCCTGATTGGCAAGCATATCCGGAGTAATCTTATGGTATGAAAGATCTGTATCAATCCATCCTATAGGGCTGCTGTTCTGATTTGTAGTTTTTGTGTACGTGTACAAAATCACCTGGCCGGTAAATGAAGCTACCATTCTAAGTTGAGGGATGTTGCATACTGCTCTCACTACTGTACTAAGTCTTCTCTGTATGCTTTTTTGCAATCCGGTTGGATATTCAAGTTTGAAAGGAGGTGTATTTACGCCGCCCTGGCCGTAAACAGATGAAGATGGTATACCAACAGGGCTGGAATAATTTGGACCATTTTCCCAGTTGGATGTTTCCATAAATGCACCACTTAAATAGAATGCGGTACGAATGGATTTAATCTGTCCAAAATAGAAATCAAATTCCAACCCTTTGTCCAGACTGGCCTGTGTATTTCCAATCCTTCCGGTAGTTGTAAACACGGTATCTGTTCTCGCCGGATTTGTCCAGTCAATTATTGGTTTTTGCCCGGGAACAATTATCATCCCCTTTTCTGCAGTATAATAATTTGAAAGGAAAGTCCTGTAATCTGTATAATTTCCAAATCCATTTGCCATATAATCTCTGTATGCAACTACAGAAAAAGTCATTTCGTTTGGCAACTTAATATCTGCTCCTATTTCCGATTTGGTGTTTGTTGCATTATGAAGCTTATTATTCCTCTCAACGTATGTAACATAAGTCTGATACATTACAAGCTGCCGGTCTAAATCGGATGGTAAATACTTTGCTGTTTCCCTGTCGGTATATTTTGCTTCAGGATATAAATGCGAAAGTCCGGGTGTTTTTGAGTTTCTTCCCCATGCACCGCGAAATTCCAGCCAGTCTGTGAGTTTAAGAGAGGCATTCAAACGTGGAGAGAGAGATGATACAGACTCGGGAAGACCGGGCTGCAGCATATCGTACCTTAGACCTGCCTGCAATTTGAGGCCGGCCTTTTCACCAAATTTCCAGCTGATGTTGTCTTCTATAAATGCAGAAAACTGATTTAGACTGGGAATATCGTAATATGGGCGTGGCCTTCCGTTGCTATTAGGATTCAAAGGCATATTGTCATTATCGTTATAGAATCCTTTTGCCCGGTTTTCTTCAAGCCTGTATTCAACCCCCATATTAAATCTCTGATGGAATTTGTTTAAATTGGCAGTGAATGCATTGGTTACCTTTGCAAAAAAGTTTTTTGGCCTTCCGATGGTTCCCCCGGATGCTCTGTATGAGTTGCTCAGATACGGAACTTCATAATAGCCCGAAGACATTGCTGTTATAACCGGTATGCCGCCACCTGCAGAAACGATCTCTGTTGTACGGGATTCGTTTATAGACTGGCTATATCCAAGGGAATATGACAATGTTCTCATCAGCGGTTTGTTTATACTCAGTCTACCGCTATGGCTGATTCTCAGCGACAACGATTTTTGAGTTCTTTCGGTTCCTTCAACAATTAAGTCCGGATCGTCACCTCTGAAATCGAGAAGACTGCTTACAGAAAATTTTGTGTTTGAATACCAGATTTTGCCAATGGTCTTCGTATATGTTACGCCCCCCGAAACTCTGTCAAAAGAGCTGCTCTTTTGCCTGGGATCTCCCCAAGCCTGTGCATAATCGAAGTTGGCATTAAGACTTCCTCCCTTCTTTCCAAGTTTCCATCCCTTTCCGAACGAAGTATTTAGTGATGTAGGATTTATTTTTGCCCTTATTTCATAAGGAGTATATCCTGCCTTCGTGTTTACAATTACTGCTCCTGATGCCAGGTCACCGTATTCGGCAGAGGGTATCCCTCTGATAACTTCTACAGATTCAATGTTGTCTGCACCAATTTGCCTCAGGTCCACTCCTGTGGCACCAATAGCATTTACTGATGTTTTGTCTGAAAGCGAAGCATTGTCTGATACGGGAACACCGTCAATTAGAATTGAAGTTCCAAAAGCATTGTTAGAACTTGACGTATTAAGTGTTCTTATCGTAATTTTCTCGGCCGATGTCATATCACTGACTCCGGTAACAAGTTGTCCGGGAATGAGCTGCATTAAATCCTTCAGACTTGTTGCCTGAAGGTGGTCCATCGCCTGTCTTCCAATGGAAGAACTCGTAGAGGTACCGGCCGCGCTGCTTTTAGCGACAACCGTAACCTCTTCAAGTTCCAGAGATGTAGGTTTAATAAGCACCAACAGTTCTGCCGGCTCCCTGAAATTATAATCCTGAGTATATGTTTCATATCCCAGCATCTTTACTTCAATTGCCGACACTCCTACCGGAATGTTTTTGAGTAATGCTGTTCCGTCTAAATCTGCTGCCCCATATATACCGTAAGATTTAAGAAAACAGGTTGCACCAATTACAGGCTCTTTTGTAACATCGTCAATTACCTTAATTCTTACTGAAACAGGTTTTTGTTGCGCAGCATCAGGTTTTGCAACAGGCTTCTTTGGAACAGGAATTAACAAAATTACTCCATTGTCAATTTCGTAAGTAAGTCCCGTATTGGTAAGAATGACTTTTAAAATGGTACCTACACTGGCATTCTGTGCCGAATAGGAAATTCCCTTAATGTTCTTAAGGTCTGCTCCTTTGTATAAATACCCTAAACCTGTCTGTTTCTCTATCTGTTTTAAGCACTCCTCCAGTGAAGCGTTTTGCACTTTAAAGGCTTTCACCTGTTGCGTCTGCGCGTTTAGCTGAAGTGTTAAAAACATTAAAAGAACCAGAAGAAAAAAATGCGACCGGATAAGTTTTTTCATCGATAAATGAGTTATAGTTAATAGGTGGTTCAATTATATTTAATAAAATCTGCTCATCTTTTATAAGTCACCGATACAGTATTGTCTTCGGTTTTAAAATCTACATTTGAAACTTTTGAAAGTTGCTCAAGAACAACCTTAAGATTGTCGTTCAAAGGCAATTTACCGGTAAACTTTTCGGATGAAGTTCCTTTATCCCTGAAGTCTACATTTATGTCATATCTCCTTTCGAGTATCTTGAAAATTTCATCGAGCGACTGTTCTTCAATACGAAGCAAGTTGTCGATCCACGATGTATACAACTCTACATTTACTCTTGAAACTTCTGCCTTATCACTTACTCTGTCATATGAATATTGCTCTCCGGCTGCAATTTTCTTTTCAATTCCGTTAGATTCAGGAATAGAAATCGATCCGGTAACAAGAGTTGTAACAGTCTTATTTTCGTTTGAATATGCATTCACATTGAACGAAGTTCCCAGAACTCTCACTTTATAATCATTCGTTTTAACGGTAAAAGGAGCATTTTCATCTCTTTTCACCTCAAAATATGCCTCACCGGTGAGTTCAACATTTCTTTCATTTGAAGTAAACTGAACAGGATATTTTATTTTGCTAAGCGCGTTCAGCCACACTTTTGTGCCATCGCTAAGTATGATTGAGTAAGACCTACCCTTTGGAACAGAGAGCTCATTGTATTCAATGGATTGCGATTCTTTTTTACTGTCCGCACCGGAATTTACACCGGCATAAGAGATTTCGCCGGCAGATTCGTTTACACGGATTCCGGAAATTTTGTCCTCTATTCTTGTATTTGAGTCAAGCTGTACCGTCTCTCCGCTGGATAGAGTGAGAACCACATTGCCATTGGCTGGCATAATTCCAGATGATACTACTGCAATAGTATTATTAACATCACTCTTATCTGTAACATTAATAATGAGCGTAATGAGTAAGGCCAAAGATGCTGCAGCCGCAGATATTTTATATACCTTAGCTCTGTTTGCACGCCACCAGAATTTTAACCAATCCGATTTTGTATCAATACTCTTAAGTGATTTCTGCCTGAATTTGTAATCAGCTGCAAATTCAGAATCCATGTCCTGCAACATTTTGTCTGCAAGATCCCTGGCATCTTCTATTGCTTTTTTATATCTTTCTTCCATTGTAATATCAGATTCTATTCTGATATATAAACGAAAAAAAAAGAAAAAGGGTGACAGCTAATTAAAGAAAAGGGAAAAGAAGCATAATAAAAATTTCCCCGAATGAGTCCCTCAGAATTTTATACGAACGTGCCTTAAGGGTTTTAACTGTATTAACAGATATTTTTAAATCTTCAGCAATTTCATTCATTGACATCCCGCTCATAGACATCCTTATTATTTTTTGGCTTTGAGGGGCAAGTGCCTCAATTGCTTTATCCAGTAGACGGAATGCCTCCTCTTTTACTACTTCGTTTACCTCGGATTCAACATCCTGTGCATTCTCGAGTGAATTTAAGTTTGGTTTTTTCTTCCTGAGAAAATCGATACAGGAGTTTCTTGTAGTAATGTAAAGATATGCCTTGAATGCAATCTCATTTTTGAATGCCGGATTACTGTTCCATATTTTTAGGAAAACCTCCTGAACAATATCTTTTGCATCATGCTCATTTTTTAGAATCTTATTTGCAAAAAGAACCTGAGACGCATAAAAATCCTGATAGATTTCTTTGAATGCGTACTCCTTTTCTGCAATTATTAGATGATGTCTAAGCATTTAAATATATGAGTGTCGCAAAGATAATCTTTTTGACCAAACCAAATGTATGATTCACTCATACTATACCATTTCATTGACAAACAATAGATTATGAAATAATAGCTATATAAATAGATTTAGCACAATATGCGTATTTCATTATTAATTAGATACATAACAAATACGGATATCAATTCTAAATATATAAATAATGTTGCCATATCCCAACAGTTAGTCTCAAGCGGAAGAGTATCCGCCGCCATTTCAAAAGGGTCGTCAGCCTCTTTTTTAGTAAAACAAAAAGATGTTACAGAAAGATTAGCTGTCCATATACCTTACTCGGGCACACTCAGCCGCAGGGAGCGAAGAGTAGCTGAGCGACTGAGGATGGACGGTGACCGATACGGTATATGGACAGGTGATTATCTCTGGGATAACTTTGTCTTTTGGGCAAAAAAAAAGAGTCTGAC
>JAGDMC010000111.1 GCA_017860395.1 Bacteroidota bacterium
TAGATTTCGGCAAAATTTTCCATTTGTTATTTTCGGTTGTATATAATCTCGGTCTGAAATACAGATGTCTCCTCCCTTTTCCCCTCAATAAATGCAACAGTGCCACTGTCACTCATGTACATGTCAATTTCTTCACCTATCCTGCTTTCGGAATTGAAATTTACAGTGAATTCCTTCACTTCCATTGAAGAAGACACTTGCTGGTCTATGCAGTCAAATGCCCATTCAATATATTTTGCATTGTTTGTGTGATTATTGATGTCAATATCCGAGAACTCAACACGTCTCTTCCTCACAAATGTCATTTGCGCGGGAGAAACCAGTTTCGCTGCCGGGGTAGCAATTGCGTCAACTTTATTTACACCTGGACTATCTTCCCCGAGGTACTGATCAATTCTCTGAATCCTGCGCGATGCAGATCCGATTATGAGCCAGGACGATGTTGCCACTGCAAGGGATTCTCCGGAAAGAGTATCCATCCGGAAATCTCTTATTCCGAAAAGACGGTCGTTGCCCTTATGCCAGGTCTCCATCGAAACATCTTCGTTCCATTTGGGAATCCGGTTGAATACAACTCTCACCCTTGAAAGCACCCATATTATTCCTTTGGTCTGCAGGTCATTGTACCCGAACCCAAGAAAATCTGCATGTCTGTTTGCCATCTCCTGTGCATTAAGCATAAATGAGTATGGTTTCATACATGCATGAATATCTGTTTCGTAGCTTTTTATCCGGAATTGTTCTTTTAGTACTTTCATTTTATAGACTTGTTTGTCAGGTAACAACGGGCAAATTTAAATATTAATTGTGAAAAAGAATCTGATTATACTATCTTTGTATCCCTGAACAACAATCCGTATTATTTTATGAGCACCAAGTATGTATTTGTTTTGGGAGGGGTTACCTCTTCCCTGGGAAAAGGTATTATATCGGCTTCGCTTGCTAAGCTTTTACAGGCAAGAGGTTTGTCTGTAACAATCCAAAAATTTGACCCCTATATCAATGTCGATCCCGGCACTCTTAATCCGTATGAACACGGAGAGTGTTACGTAACAGAAGATGGTGCCGAAACCGATCTTGACCTCGGCCACTATGAACGATTTCTCAATGTTCATACATCTAAAGCCAACAACATAACAACAGGCAGAATTTACAGAACCGTAATTGACAAGGAGCGTGAAGGCGCATATCTTGGCAAGACTGTTCAGGTTATTCCGCATATTACCGATGAGATTAAAAGAAGAATGCTTCTTTTGGGCAAATCCGGCAAATATGATGTTGTTATTACTGAGCTGGGAGGAACCGTGGGCGATATTGAGTCTCTTCCTTTTGTCGAGGCTGTCCGCCAGCTTCAGTGGGAACTTCCGGACGAGGACTGTCTTGTTATTCACCTTACGCTTGTGCCTTACCTGAGCGCAGCCAAAGAGCTGAAAACAAAACCGACTCAGCACTCTGTAAGAATGCTTCAGCAAAACGGAGTACACCCGGATATTATTGTTTGCCGTACGGAACATACTCTTCCTGCGGAAATCAGAAGAAAGGTAGCCCAGTTTTGCAATGTTCGTCCGAACTGTGTGATAGAGTCTATAGATGCAAAAAGCATTTATGAGGTTCCGCTTATGATGGTAAAGGAAAAGCTGGACGAAATTGTTCTTAAAAAATTCCAGCTGGACGCTATTGCCAAAGAACCGGATCTTACCAAATGGAAAATATTTCTTGAAAAGCTTTATAACCCTAAATCCTCAGTAGATATTGCTCTTGTGGGCAAATATGTAGAACTCCAGGACTCATACAAATCGATACTTGAATCATTTATTCATGCAGGTGCGCAAAATGAGTGCAAAGTAAATGTATATTCGCTTCACAGTGAATACATCAACGACTCAAATGTAGCCGAGAAACTTGGAAGCATGGATGGAATTCTGGTTGCTCCCGGTTTTGGAGAGAGAGGAATTGAAGGAAAAATTACTGCAGTAAAATTTGCCAGAGAGAGCGGGATACCTTTTCTTGGAATTTGCCTTGGCCTGCAAATGGCAGTGGTGGAATTCGCCAGAAATGTTCTTGGCATGGAAGATGCAATGACTACAGAGATAAGGCCTAATACAAAAAATCCTGTTATTGACCTTATGGAAGACCAGAAGTCTATGACAATAAAGGGTGGAACAATGAGGCTGGGAGCCTACTCGTGCAAGATAAAAGAGGGAAGCATTGCATATTCTTCGTATAAAACTGCTGAAATATTTGAAAGGCACCGCCACCGTTATGAGGTGAACAATATATATATTGATGCGCTGGAACAAGGGGGGCTTGTTGCAACAGGGAGAAATACAGAAACAGGGCTTGTGGAGATTATGGAAATTCCAAAACATCCATACTTTGTTGGAGTACAATTCCATCCGGAACTAAAAAGCACACCTGAAAATCCTCAGCCGTTGTTTGTTTCATTTGTAAACGCAGCATTAAAGCATAAAAATGGAAACCATAGCAAAAAAGCATAAATTATCGGGTATAGGGGTTGTTTTGGCTCTGGTAGCCGTGTTTAATATGACATCTTCTGTGATTCTTGCCGAAAACTCTTTTGCGGAACAAAAAGTGAAAAACTATAAAGTAAAAGTTGTTGAGGTTCTCCCGCATGATGTTAGTTCATATACTCAGGGCCTTTTTTTCTACGATAATCAGCTTTATGAAAGTTCAGGCCAGTACGGCCAGTCTTTTTTCCGGATGGTTGATTTGGGCAAAGGCTCCACATTAAGGAGTTTTGCACTTTCCCGCCACTATTTTGGAGAAGGAGCCACAGTACTTAACGGGAAGCTGTTTATCTTAACCTGGCTCGAAAAAGTTGTTCTGGTTCACGATATTAAAACCTTTAAACTTCTTGGGACGCTCAGTAATCCAAGAGAAGGGTGGGGGCTCACCAATAATGGAAAGGACCTTATAATGAGCGATGGCTCCGATAAACTTTACACGCTTGACCCGTCCAACTTCATGGTTCGTTCTTCTGTTACGGTTACCCTTAACGGAAGGCCTGTAAACCAGCTTAACGAACTGGAATATATAAACGGAGAGGTATGGGCCAATGTATATATGACGGATACCATTGTTATCATTGATCCTGTTTCCGGAATTGTGAAGGCAACAATAGATTGTAAAAATCTTTTACCTGCTGCCTTAAAAACATCTAAAACCGATGTACTAAACGGCATTGCCTATAATCCGGCCAATAAACAGATATACCTTACCGGCAAATATTGGCCAAAAATGTACAGGATAGTGTTACAGTAACTCTTTTACTGCCCGCAGAACATGCCTTTTACCTTTTGGCCCCTTAAGCCTCGATACAATAAAACCTGCCTCTCTTAATGCTCTTTTTACTATTCCCTTCGAAGAGTAGGTAACGAGAATTCCGCCCGGTTTTGTAACTTCGAAAATCTTTCTGAATACTTCTTCACTCCACAGTTCAGGCTGAATATCAGGAGCAAAAGCATCAAAATAAATAAGATCGAACTGATATCCCTGCACTTTTGGGTTAATCCCCTTGTCGATAAAACGAATTAAATCATCTTCAATTTTGAGAAGTGAAAATTGAGGCATAATGTTCGTCTTTATCCCCCATGGAGAAGAATGAATTTCCACAGAGATGCCGGCTGCCTCCTCCCTGTTATTGTCAAACTGAGATGGGTGGTCAAGTGCCAGGGCTTCCTCTTTTGTTACAGGGTACTTTTCAACTGTAGTATAATCGACCTCAATTCCCTTGCGACCTTTGACATCAAGCGCCGTGAGCAGGCAATTAAGTCCTGTGCCCAGGCCCACTTCCAGAATACTGATTTTGTTTTGCGGGGGTAAATGCTCAATTAGATAATTAAATCCACACCCGATATATATATGACGGCTTTCCGACAATGCTCCGAACATAGAGTGGTAAGATTCGTCAAAATCCTCAAGTTTGAGTGTTTTTGATCCATCTTCACTTGTAACAATATTTCTCTTAATCATTAATCATTCACGCTTAATTACTGTGCAAATGTAAATCTTTATATCAATTTTTTTATCTTTGCAGATTAGTCAGTTGAAATTAATAAATAAACGATAGATGGCAATAATTACAAGCCTGCTTAAGAAGTTTTTTGGTACCAAGGCAGATAGAGACCTCAAAGAAATCCAGCCTTTTGTAGATAAAATAAGGGAAGTTTTCCCCGGAATCGACAAATTATCAAATGATGAACTTCGTGAGGAAAGCAATAAATTAAAAAGACTTATCGCCGAAAGAATTTCGGAAGATGAGGCAAGAAAAAAAGAGATACGCGCAAAGCTTGAAGATGTAAAAATAGATGTTTCGGAAAAAGAGGCACTTGCAACTGAAGTAGACAAACTTTCCAAAAAAATTGACGAAAAGATAGAAGAGGTACTTCTCGAAGTGCTTCCTGCTGCTTTTGCAATTATGAAGTCTACAGCCCGCCGCTTCAAGGAGAATTCGGTTATAGAGGTTATGGCTTCAGAACTTGACAGGGACCTCGCCGCTAAACATGATTTTGTTTCAATCGAAGGCGACAAGGCAATCTGGCAAAACAACTGGATGGCCGGCGGAAACAGAATTGTATGGGATATGGTACATTACGACGTACAGCTTTTTGGCGGTGTTGTTTTGCATCAGGGAAAAATTTCTGAGATGGCAACCGGTGAAGGTAAAACCCTGGTTGCAACTCTTCCTGTGTTTTTGAATGCTCTTGCCGGAAAGGGAGTACATGTTGTAACTGTCAACGATTACCTCTCAAAACGTGACTCGGAGTGGATGGGACCTCTTTATCAGTTCCACGGACTGAAAGTAGACTGTATTGACAAGCACGAGCCCAATTCCGAAGCCAGAAAAACAGCATACAGGGCAGATGTAACATTCGGAACAAATAATGAATTCGGTTTCGACTACCTGAGGGATAACATGGCCGTTAACCAGGAAGACCTGGTTCAAAGGAAGCACCACTATGCAATTGTGGATGAGGTTGACTCGGTACTGATTGACGATGCCAGAACTCCGCTTATCATTTCCGGTCCGGTTCCAAAGGGAGACGACCAGGAGTTTAACGAGTACAAGCCTTTTGTAGAGAGAATATATAATGCTCAGAGGAATTTGGTTACCCAGCTTCTTAACGATGCCAAGAAAAAAATATCCGAGGGCAACGAAGATGAGGGAGGTAAAATCCTTTTACGTGCATTCAAAGGTTTGCCAAAATACACTCCTCTCATTAAGTATCTGAGCGAGGCCGGAATGAAACAGATTCTCGTTAAAACCGAGAATTACTATATGCAGGACAATAATAAGCATATGCATATTGTTACAGACGACCTCTATTTCATTATCGACGAAAAACAGAAGTCGGTAGAACTGACAGATAAAGGACATGAGCTCATTTCAAAAAGCGTAAGCGAAAATAACTTCTTCGTTTTACCGGATATTGGAATGGAAATAGCGGAACTTGAGAAGAAAGAGCTCAAACCGGAAGAG
>JAGDMC010000013.1 GCA_017860395.1 Bacteroidota bacterium
TTTATGTTTTCGATTTCCTTTTCAATTTCGAGAAGAAGCTTTTTGCGGCTTGCAATTTTCCTGCGAATATATGTGAGCTCCTTTGTATTTGCTGCCTGCTTTTGTTTTGTTGTTGCCAGCTGGCGGTCCAGAAAGGCAATCTCCTCCTCTATCTGTTTTTTTCTTTTCTCCTGCTCGGTGGTATTTTGGCCAAAGATGGCCGCAGGTATGAGAACAAACAGCATTATGATTATGGCAGCTACTTTCTTCAAAATTGTAATAGGTTTATTTTTGTTTCAGTTTCTCTACTTTGGCGGCAATTCCCAGGGAAGGGTCAATTTTATCGGCCTGGCCCCAATATATGTATGCAAGGTCCTTCTCGCCAAGTTCATACAAAACACGGGCATAGTGGTCAAGAATATCGGCATTCTGGTTGCCGCCATATACCATGGCCTGCTTAAGAATGACCTTTGCCTCGGCATTGTTCCCCAACTTATGCAGGATCCATGCGTATGTATCGAGGTAAGTTGCGTTTTCCGGTTCAATCTCAACAGTTTTCTTGCTCATTGCCATAGCCTTCTTAAGCTGCTTTCCCTCTTCGCTAAGGTAATAGGCGTAGTTGTTCAGGGCAGGAGCATGTTTTGGCTCCAGTTTTATGGTCTTTTGGTAGTATTTATATGCCTCTTTTTTATCTCCGGCCATGTAGTAGGTGTCTCCCAGAATGGAAAGTGTGCGAACTGTTGTTGCGCTGTCTTTGGCAAGAGAAAGTATTTTCTGGAATGTAATTATGGATTCCTTTGTATTGTTAAGCTGAAGCTGACCTATTCCTTTCAGCTGCATAAAGTCAAGGTCGTCCGGCCGTGTAACCAGCGCAGAGTCGCTTTGGGAAACGAGCAAATCCCATTTCTCCAGATAGTAGAGAAGCGAGAGTTGCTGTCGTATAGGCTCTCTTTCCCCGGGATAGTTAGTAATGTTTTTTTCAAGAACCTTGATTGCAACATCGGCACGGTTCGTTTGTACCATAAAGACTGCGAATCCGTACGCAACTGTGCTGTCGGTAGGGTGTGCGCCATACAGGTTTTGCATCATCGTGTCCACCTGAGGATAAAAAGTCTGAACAAACTTTGGGTTTGCCATGAGCTCCTTCATGTAATCGGCTTTAAGGCGGGGGTTCACTTCTGTATTGGCCATGAAAGGGAACATGTATTCGAAATAAAGGTCAAACTGTCCCCTCATCCGGTATCCTTCTGCGATGCCAAATGTTGCGGGAATGTATTTCGGGTCCATGGACAAGGCAGAGCCGTAATATTGCATTGCAAGGGTATCTTTCTGGATACTTGCGTAGTAGTCGCCCAGTACAGTTGCTATTCGCGGAGAAGGCTGCTCTTTGTCGAATTCCTTTAGGAAGGCAATTGCCTCATCCGGTTTTTTCTGATAGACCAGTATATTGTAGCGTGTAAGTCCGGTTGCTTCGTTCTTGCCGCTCACTCTTTCGATGTCGTCAATAACAGAGAGTGCTCCTTCGTAATTTTGCTTACGGGTGTACAATTCTATCATATCAAGATACAAATCTGTTCTTGCAGGATTGTCCCTGCGAATCTCTTCGTATATGCCTATTGATTTGTCGAGTTCTCCGGTGGCTGCAGATATCCGGGCAAGCTGGATTTTATACCAGATATTGGAAGGGTCGCCCTTCAGGGCTGCAGAAGCACTTTTCTCAGCCTGCTTAAGATCGTTTTTCTTGATATAAATATTAGAAAGGTAGAAGTGGGCAGCATCCATTTCCGGATACTGTTTAACCAGCGACAGAAAGATAGTCTCGGCCTCGTCCGGGTGGCCAAGGTTTAGCAGGCGAAGCGCCTCTATATATCTGAGCTCTTTTCCCGGGTCTTCTTTGCTTTGCTGTGCGCTAAGAGCCGAAACTCCTGAAACAAGGAGAAATGTAACTAAAATTATCCTGGAAAGCACTCTTCCAGATATGCGGGAGATGATATTTATCATGCAAAAATTAATGTTAATACAAAAGTAATCAATTTATCACCTTTACAAATATCAATCCAATGTAGATTATATGTAACACCGTGCAACTATTTGTTGCAAATTTGCATCTATAACATATATTTATGACAGTTCGGCACCGGGAATATTCAAATGAAAAGGAGGTTATAGAAGGTTGTGTAAAGCGGGATCCCCGCGCACAGCGCATTCTGTACGATTCCTATTCTTCGCGTTTATTCACGGTGGCATTAAGGTATGCGGGTGACAGAGAGAGGGCAAAGGATATTTTACATGACGGATTTATAACTGTTTTTGAAAAAATAGGCAGTTATAACGGGAGTGGATCGTTTGAGGGGTGGCTAAGGAGAATATTTGTGAACACGGCTCTCATGGCTCTTAGAAAGGCAGATGTTTTAAAGAACAGCGGGGAGTTGAATTCGGTAGCGGGAGAGTTTAGCGACAATCCATCGGCTCTTGACGAAATATCCTCGAAAGAGCTGCTTAAGGTAATCGCTTCGATGCCGGACGGTTTTAGGATGGTTTTTAATATGTTTGCAATAGAGGGTTATTCCCATCAGGAGATAGCCGAAGAATTAAATATAAGCGAAAGCAGTTCCCGCTCGCAGTTGAGCAGAGCAAGGGTCTGGCTTCAGGAAAGGATTAGGAGGTAGTATGCAGGAAAATGATTTTGACAAACGGGTAAGAGATATGATGGAAAGCCACGGAGAGCTGCCACCGGCAGATTCGTGGAACAATATTTCGTCGTCGCTTATACGAAGAAGAAGGGGCGTTGTGCTCAGGAGAGGGTTTGGTTCGCTCGCAGCTGTTGCGGCGGCCGTTGCGCTCTTTTTTGTAATGGGCGGAGGCGATCTTTTTACTTCGAAACCGGAATTGCCAGTTCTTAATGCAGGTATTTCCCAAAAGGATATGCCTAAGGAAAAAATTGCCGTAGTTGAAAAACAGCAACCGGAAATTGCCGATGCAGGAAGCGCGGTTAAGAGATTTTCTTCCGTAAAGAGTGCTGTGGCCGATAAAAATACACAGGCAAATGTAACGGTAACGGCAAAAGCCGGAGATGTCACTACCGGGCCGGAAGCTGCAAAACAGATTGTAAAACAAATTGCGAAAGAACCGGCTGTGGCAGAAAATACCGGTCAGAAAACAGATGCAAATAAAGAAGTAAAAAAAGATACGAAAGAAAAAATAGAGACCGGGGAGAGAAAGACTTTGGAAATGGTTGAATATGAGGAGTCTGTAAATAGTAAAAGATTTAAACTGAACAAGCCGCTGCTTGCTTTCTCAACTATGCTCTCCCCCTCTGTTTCTTCCGGCTCAATGGAACTTCTTTCAAGGGCAAATACAGGTCACAAGGATATGTTCTCGTCTATGGACAGGGAACAGATACCATACGAAAATTTATATGACACTAAATATATGCCTCCTGTTTCAGTTGGATTTCAGGTTGTGCTGCCGGTGGACAAGAGGGTCTCTTTTGGCACAGGAATCAACTACACTCTGCTCTATTCTTATACCGATGTGCAAAACAGAAACGGAAGCGAGCGTCAGGAGCAGACTGTCCATTATATAGGAGTTCCGTTCAATCTCTATGTTAATATTCTTGAAAGTAAAGGTTTCCGCCTTTATGCCAATACAGGGGTAATGCTTGAAAAGGGGCTTGCTTTGAAATACAAGGTTATTGGCGATATTCCGGAAAACCATACTCAGAGCGTGTCGGGAGTGCAGTGGTCGGTTGGGGCAGGTATCGGAGGCGAATACATGGTACACAAAAATCTGGGGCTATATGCCGATCCGTCTGTTTCATATTTCTTCCCGGGAGGTCAGCCTGTAACAGTAAGAACTGTTCAGCCTTTGCAATTTAAATTTGAAGTAGGTTTAAGGTTCCATCTTTAAAGGTATTTTGTACCTTTACAAAAAAAATAAAGTTGGCAACAATTGCAGTAGTTATCCTTAACTGGAACGGGAAACACTATCTCGAAAGATTTCTCCCTCTTCTCGTAAAACATTCAAGAATCGAAGGTGTGTCAATTGTTGTTGCCGACAATGGCTCAACTGACGGATCTGCAGACTGGACTGAATTTATGCACCCTTCGGTGCGGGTAATACGATTCCCCGAAAATTACGGTTTCACAGGTGGTTACAACAAGGCTCTTGCTCAGATAGAGGCCGACTATTATATACTTCTGAACTCCGATGTTGAGGTTACTCCCAATTGGATTCAGGAGCTCGTTGCGGGATTTGAAAACAACCCGGCTGCCGGAGTTGCCATGCCTAAGATTTTGTCTGCATTTGACAGGGAGAGTTTTGAATATGCAGGTGCATCGGGCGGCTTTATAGACCGTTTGGGCTATCCGTTTTGCAGAGGCAGGATTTTATCAAATATTGAAAAAGACAAAGGACAGTATAATCTCGATTCTCAGGTTTTCTGGGCATCAGGTGCAGCAATGATGGTGCGGAGCGATCTTTACCACAAGCTGGGCGGTCTTGACGATAACTTTTTTGCCCACATGGAGGAGATTGACTTTTGCTGGCGCGCTCAGCTGAGCGGCAGTGAAGTATGGGTATTTCCTTCGTCGGTGGTTTACCATGTTGGAGGAGGAACTCTTCCAAACAATTCTCCAAAAAAGCTCTATCTTAATTACCGGAATAACCTGCTCATGCTGTATAAAAACCTTCCTCAGAGGAGACTCCGTTCCGTTCTTTTTGCCAGAAAGCTGTCGGACGGGTTGTCTGCGGTTGTGTATCTGCTTCAGGGTAAAAAAAGCTTCTTCATGGCAGTATGGAGGGCGCACATGGACTTCTACAAAATGAAAGGAAAGGTTGTGCGCACGCAAGGGGCAGACAATGTCAGTCTTAAAGGAGTATTTAAAGGATTGATCGTTTTGTCGTTCTTGCTAAACAGGGGCAAACCCCGGTTTATCGAGATTGCCCCTGATGTAGAGTAATTCTTAATGGTGCCGGCCTTTTTATGCCAGTATTTCCAGGACTTTTTCCAGTTTTGTTCCCCTTGAACCTTTTATAAGGATTGTATTGCCTTTTATGGGGTTGAGAGAAAGGTACTCTCTCAAATCCACAGAGGTGTCAAAGAATTTCCCTTTTTCTCCAAAAAACGGATTCCCTTTTGCTGCGGAATGAAACTCTTTTCCTACGAAGTAATAGTTTTGCGCATTGAGTTCTTGTGCAAATGCCAGAATTTCTTTGTGCTCTTCATGTGAATCTTTTCCCAGCTCCAGCATATCTCCCATTATGAGGCTCTTTAACGGAACCTGCATGGACGAAAAGTTGTCTAAAGCAGCATGCATGCTTGTGGGGTTTGCATTGTATGCATCCACTATCAGCAGGTTGTCTTTGCCTTTTAGAAGCATGGACCGGTTGTTAACAGGAGTGTAATGCTCAATTGCCATTATAGCTGCCTCTCTATCAATGCCAAGCTGTTCGCCGGCGGCAAGCGCTGCCATTACATTGTCGGCATTGTAGGACCCAATGAGCAGGGTATTAATAATTATTCCCTCTTTTAATGCTATGCGCAGATAAGGATTTTCCGGTGTAACGGGAAGGATTATTGCTCCGGAGTCGTGTAAACCGTACGAAGTCTTCCTCAGGGTTTTCCTGGCGGCAATCATTTCGCAAAGTATGGGGTTATCTATGTTAAAAAGCGCAATTCCTTCTCTTTTTTTGAGTGCATCATAAAGCTCTCCTTTTGTTTTCTTAACACCTTCCAGCGAGCCGAATCCAAGTAAATGGGCCTTGCCCACGTTGGTAATGAGTCCTATGTCGGGCAAAGCAATGTCGCATAGTGTTTTAATCTCTCCCGGTGCGCTCGCCCCCATCTCAATTACTGCTATTTCGCTCTCTTTTGTGAGTTTGAGAAGAGTCAGCGGAACTCCGATATGGTTGTTAAGGTTGCCTGTTGTTGAAGTGACTTTATATTTTTTTGACAGAACTGCTGTAATGAGTTCTTTTGTTGTAGTCTTTCCGTTTGTGCCCGTTAGTGCGAAAACCGGCAGGGCAAGCTGCTCTCTGTGGTAGCGGGCAAGTTGCTGAAGTGCCTTTAGGGTATCGGGAACAGATATAATCCTGTCGCCTTTTAATCCCGGCCTGTCTGCAACAGCGTATATTGCACCGGCATCAATTGCTTTTTGTGCATAATCGTTGCCGTCGAAATTGTCACCTTTAAGTGCAAAAAAAAGATTTCCCTGTGCTACTGCACGACTGTCTGTGGTTACTCCTGTCGATTCCAGAAAAATGCTGTACAGTTTTTCGATTTTCATATAAAATGTATTTTACTTTTTGCCTGTAGATCCAAATCCTCCCTCTCCGCGGCCGCTTTCGCCAAGTTCTTCAACGCATTTCCATTCCACGCGTTCGAATTTAGCCACGACCATTTGAGCTATCCGCTCACCCGGGTTTAAAACAAACTCTTCGTTGGATAGGTTCACAAGAACGATTTTTATCTCGCCCCTGTAGTCGGCATCAATTGTTCCGGGGCTGTTTACGATTCCTATACCATGCTTTGCGGCAAGTCCGCTTCTCGGGCGGATTTGAGCCTCATGACCTTCGGGAAGTTCAATGTGAAGCCCGGTAGGAATAAGGACCCTTTCGAGTGGAGATATTGTTATACTCTCTTCAATGTTGGCCCTGAGGTCCATTCCGGCAGAATGGATTGTTGCATACTGAGGCGCGTCAAAGCGGGATTTGTTTAAAATTTTAACTTCCATAAGGTAATCTTCTCGGTTTTTAGATATAATAAAACAAAGGCGAGTAAAAGAACTGTATTAATTGTGTATTTAATTACAAAATGAACCTCCGGTACAAGCAGGGATGCCAGATATAGCAGGATGCCCGACCCGATGTATGTGATAATTTTTTTCCAGTCGTACGGGATAGGATAGTGCTTGTTTCCAAGATAAACGCTTAATATGAACATTACCAAATAGCTGAGCAGATGCCCCCACGCTGCAGCGTGATATGAGTAAAGAGGCATGAAAATGACATTAATGAGGATTGTTATTGGGAGCCCTGCCATTGTAATATATATGGCGTAGTTTGTTTTTCCGGAGAGCTTGTACCACATGGAAACATTAAAGTTCATACCAAGTATCACATAGGCAAGCAGCATAACGGGAACAATGTCTATTCCCGACTGGAAGTTTCTGCCTATTATGAGCGCTATTATATCCAGATACATCATCATCCCAAGGAAGATGAACATGCAGAATGCTGTAAAATGCTCCATAACCGAGGCATAAAGCTCTTTGGACTTAGCCTCTTTTGCTCTTGAAAAGAAAAACGGTTCGGCAGCATAACGGAACATCTGTATGAAAAGCATCATCAGTGTCGCAAATTTTACCCAGGCCTGGAAAATACCAAGATCGGACTGCCACACATGTCCTTCCGGAGAGAAAAAACGGAACAAAGGGCGGTCGATGAAGTCGTTTAGTATTCCGGGAAGTCCGGCAGCCATCAGAGGGAGAGAGTAGAGCATCATTTCCCGCCAAAGTTTAGGATTAAAGTTAAACTTCAACCTGAAGAGGTCTGGAATGAAAAGTACAAGAGAAACAATGCCGCTCAAAAAGATTGCGAATATAATGTATGTGAAATCGGGCGTTGCGGATACGAAATTAAGGAGAAACGAATCCGGATGGGATGCGAGATAGGACGGAACAGCAAAAAACAGCAGGAAGTTAAACAGTGTTTCGGAAAGAATCTTTATCGTTTTGAATACTGCAAATTTTATTGGCCTGTGTTCAAAGCGGATTTTTGCAAAAAGAATAGAGGTAAATGAATCTATTGCAAGGATGCTTCCAATGAACCAGATGATGTTTGAAAATCCGTCATATTGGAGCCATGACGATATGTCGCCGGCAAAAACTCCCATTGATATGAAAAAGAGCAGCGACAGGATGCCAACAGTTAAAAGGGCGTTGGAAAATACAGAAGCCGGTTTGTCGTGTTTGTTTGCGAAATTGAAGCATCCGGTTTCAAGCCCCAAAGTAAGAATCACCTGCAACATTGCTATATAGGCAAGAAATTCGGCTGCAATTCCATAGCTCCCCGTTGTGAGCATGCGGGTGTAAATGGGGACGAAAATGAAATTTATGAATCTGGCAAGAATGCTACTCATGCCGTAAATGACTGTTTCTCCTGCAAGTTTTTTAAGTGGATTGGCGCTCATCCGGGATTAGTTTGATAAAGATTTTGACTTAAACAGCAGCAAACCAATATTCAGCTGGGGATACCATTTTACATCTCCTTTCTGGTAGTAGGTTGCAGACAGCGAAATAGGCCCCACAGGCGACTGCCATACTAAAGCGGCATTGCCCATAAAGGACCCGGTTGGGAACGGATCGGAAAAAGCTGCTGTACCGTCCTGATTTTGTATAAGTAACTGGTATGGCTGGAAATATGTGAACTGAGTATTGAGAAATACATTGTTTGCTATGCGTATAATAGGGTTAACTCCTGCAGCGAGATATGTGGGGGCGCGGTATCCCTTCATGAGGAGTGTCTTGCTGTGCGGATTTGGCTGAAATGCAGGTAAGCTGATGAGAGTGGAAATGTAATCGGCAAATATTATATTATTTGAAACCGTGAAATCAATAATTGACCCCAATGTAAACCATTTGTTAATTGGATAATATACCTCCGATGAAAATCTGGCCTTAAACCGGTGATTTATCTTTTCGTTAATTGGTGTCATCTCCTGTGAAGTGCTGCCAGGTTTGTAGTCGGACGACATGAATGTATAACCTACTGTCAGCCTCTGGTTCATACCTTCGGTGGGATAAATTCTGTAGTTTGTGTTGTTTTTTTCTAAAATGAAAGACGGAGCAACGAAATTTATTCCGGATATATCTGGCAAATCGTATGACGTAAAGTTGTCTGTGAGGTAGTATTCGTATGCGTTACGGCCTATGCTGATATTTAATTTTCCAAGTATGCTTCTTCGCAGGTCAATAGGGGTGCCAAAGCGTAATGTTGCAAACATTTCATTTTCCTCAATGCTTGTAGGGAGCCTGTCGGTATAGTACCTTGTCTGGCTTCCCCCAAAATAGTCGAACTTGTGGGCAGTGAACTCTATTTCGTAAAACATAAGAGGTTTAACGGAGAAGTCCTTGCGAAAGGATACAGTTCCTCCGGTATAGAACCTGCCAAGGTTTGCGTCTATGGATACTTTCCACGGGTAGAGGGAGAAATGCCGGTATTCTAAACCAACATACCCCTGGTTGAGAGAAGATGAAGAGATATTTCCTCCGATTGCCAGCCTCAGTGGCTGTGTTTCCGATATTCTGAGATGAAGGTCAAATAGAGAGTCTTTGTTCATCTTTGTTGTTGGGTAGAAGGTGTTCACATTGCCGGACGAAACGACGCGGAAGTATCCTCTTTTTATCACATCAAAGCCTACGGGGTCTTCCCGGTGATTCTTAATGGTATTGCTTATGAATTGCTTTTTCCCGGATTTAAGAGAGTCGGGATCGAAATATACTTTGTCAAATATAAGCTGAGGGCATTTCTGACGGAAAGCAAGCCTTTTTTCCTGCAGTTCTTTTGCAGAGATTCTTGTTTTTATACGCTTTTTGAGTTCGGGGATGAATTTAAGCGCAAGCTCATATCCCTTTTGAACAAGTTCGTCTGTTTTTTGGAAATCAAGGAGATTCACATCGGGGTATGCGCCATCTATGAGTATTCCCTTGTCTTCCGGGATATCATAGTTTGTCTCCTTCATCATCATGTTCTCAATCTGAGTCATGAGGTCCTCGGCCTCCGGCTCGATTGGATTTTTTGAGCACTTAACGCCAATAATGTAACCAGGGTTGAAATCCTTTGCCATTACATCCCATGGGAAGTTATTGTATAAACCCCCGTCAAAAAGGAGGGTTGAATCTATCATTATCGGTTTGAAAACGAAAGGAAAGGTCATTGAAGCGCGGATGGCCGAGCCAAGGTCGCCTTTGCGGATTATGAACGGCTTTTTTGCGGCGATGTCTGCAGCGACACAGCGGAACGGGACCATAAGCTTGTCGAAGTTATATCCGGAGGCAGCAGAAGAAGAGGCAAAAAGCTGAATGAGGGCAATGTCCATCGGATATGGCGAAATAATGCTGGTAGGCAGGATATAGCTAATCTTTTTTTCTTTCGGATTAAGGCTGAATGTTGCACCGAAAAGTTCGGCAGTAGATTCTCTGCGATATATGTATGTTGAGAAACTTTTTTCGGATATACCCTGTTGCCATGAGGCAAACTCTGCAGAGCGGAAAAGAGTAACCATTTCATCGGGGGTGAGTCCTATTGCGTAAAGGCCGGATATTATTGCCCCCATTGAAGTGCCGGCGACATAGTCTATTGGGATATTGTTCTCTTCCAGTGCTTTTATGACTCCAATGTGTGACAGCCCTTTTGCCCCGCCTCCGCTGAGAACCAGCCCTACACTTTGTGCGCTAATGTTTCCGACGGCAATTGTCAAAATCAGAAGAATCAAAAGTTTTTTCACTTGCATAATAAGGGTAATTGAGGTAATTTTGCCTTGATTACAAAGGTAATAAATTTGAACAAAACTTATAACTTATCCATATGAAGAATAAAATTTTTAATTTACTGATAATCACATCGATGGTTATTTTTTCCTGCAAAGGCAACAAGCAGGAAAATGCAAACGCAAATCAAACTAAACAAGAGGACTCAACTGTTATGACTAACACCAATTTAGCTTTTAATCCTTCCGATCTTCCGGAAGAACCGGTTTTTGACATTGAAACAACTGCCGGCACAATCCGAATCAAACTTTATAAAGAGACCCCTCAGCACAGGGATAATTTCGTTAAACTTGCCTCTGAAAGGTTTTACGACGGAATTTTATTCCACAGAGTAATTAAAGGGTTTATGATTCAGACAGGTGACCCGCTCACCAAGGACACTTCTGCTGTGGCAAGATATGGCACAGGCGGTCCGGGATATAATGTTCCTGCCGAAATCCTGCCTCAGTTCAAGCACAAGAAAGGAGCTCTTGCAGCCGCAAGAAGAGGCGGCCCGGGCAATCCTCAAAAAGAGTCTTCGGGCTCGCAGTTTTATATCGTTGAAGATGCCGGAACATGCGCTCAGCTCGACGGGGACTACACCGTTTACGGCGAAACTATAGACGGTTTTAACGTGATTGACAAAATCGCAGCAACCCCAACCGACCAGCGCGACAAACCCAATACAGACATTAAGATTATATCTGTAAAACCGGTACTGAAATAGACCTCGCGGCGCAGCCGCACCATGGTTAGCAATAAAAATGAAGGGGGCATTGCCCCCTTCATTTTTGTTAATATACTGCTAATTGTTGAGCTTAACTTGCACATAACCAATATTATACTAAAAAGGATGGCATCTTAGATGCTATCCTTTTTAGTAATGCGCGACAACGAAAATCTTCTCCCTCATCGGGCCGCCTGCTGCATCATCTCCTTCACTTTCTTTGCCATGTTGTTGGCAAAAACGAATTCGTTGAGTTCGGCGCTGTTGGATGTAAGAATGTCGTTACGGCTTCCTTCCCATACTTTTTCGCCTTTGTGGATGAAAGAGACCTGGTCGCCAATTTCCATAACCGAGTTCATGTCATGGGTGTTCACGATGGTAGTGATGTTGTACTCTTCAGTAATCTCTGCAATCAGCTGGTCAATGAGGATTGATGTATGCGGGTCAAGTCCTGAGTTTGGCTCGTCGCAGAAGAGGTACTTCGGATTTAGTGCTATTGCCCTTGCTATTCCGACTCTCTTTTGCATGCCTCCGCTCAGTTCATTGGGAAACAACTTGTTTACGTTTATCAGATTTACTCTTTTCAGGCAGAAGTTTACGCGCTCCAGCTTTTCCTCCTTGCTCCATTCTGTAAAGAAATCCATTGGGAAACGGATGTTCTCCTCAACTGACGCAAAGTCGAAAAGTGCACTTCCCTGAAAAAGCATTCCTATCTCCTTACGGATATTTTTTATCTCTTTTTCGCCAAGGCTGCTAAAGAGGACATCGTCGTACCATATCTCTCCGCTATCAATTGGGAGAAGCCCCACCAGCGATTTAAGCAATACTGTCTTTCCTGACCCGCTCGCACCAATCACCAGGGAGCATTTCCCCGGCTGGTATTCAATGGAGATGTCTTTCAGGACCTGTTTCTCTCCAAAAAATTTATTTAGTTTTACTACTCGGATCATATCAGACTAACATTATATGGGTGATAACCAGATTGGCCACAAGTATCAAAACGCTGCTTGCAACAATTGCCTTTGTGCTTGAGCTTCCAACTCCAAGCGACCCTCCGGATGCATAGTAGCCATAGAAGGATGATATGCTGGTAATTATGAAGCTAAAGACAGCCATCTTTGTCATGCTGTAAAAGATGTAATAGGAACGGAAGGCGTAGTGAAGACCGTCTACATACTGGCTCATTGTAACAATGCCGGTAATGAAGATTATCATTGCTCCTCCCAAAAGTCCAATCATGAAGCTCATCAGCATCAGAAAAGGATTGAAGATTGTAGCTGCCGATATTTTTGGAAGAATCAGGTAGTTTGCCGAATTTATCCCCATTATTTCCATCGCATCTATCTGCTCTGTTATCCGCATACTGCCTATCTCCGATGAGATATTTGAACCTACTTTGCCGGCAAGTATCAGGGCAATCATTGTAGAACAGAATTCAAGTACCAGACTTTCTCTTGCCATATAACCCACGTACATTTTGGGGATGAAAGGGCTTTCGATGTTTGAGGCTGTCTGGATAACAATTACTGCTCCAATGAATACGGAAATTACTGCAACGATAGGTATAGAGTTAAGCACAAGCTTCTCAACATCTGTAAAAAACTGTTTCCAGAAAATTGAGCTCTTGTCGGGTTTGGTAAAGACTTTCCTCATGAGGAGGACATATCTTCCCAATATATCCAGTGCGTTTTTCATTATCATTACACAAAAATACCGAAAATTTTAGAATCCAAATGATTTCATATCAATCCTCACCCCGATATTTGCATTTGTGCCAAATCCCCAGAATCCGCGAAAGCTCTGAAGTGTATGATTTGCACCGTCTTTACCTCGTTCTATATATTTTGTGTTGAGTGCATTGTTTACATTTATAAATATTGTGCTGCTCCATTTTCCCCAGTTTTCCCTCCAGGAGAGACTCATATTAATAAGCTGATAATTTGGCAGCTGAAGAGAACTTGCCCTGTCCTGCGAATTTTGTCTGCTTACGGGATCAAAATCGGCAAAAAGTCTGGCATTATACCTCCAGTCGGCAGAAAACCGGAGCTCTTTATATAGTTTTACATCGGCAAAGAGAGCAACTTGTGTCTGAGGGGCATCTCCAACAACGAGCCCGTCGCTGTATACATTTACACTGCCAATTTCAAGTCCTGAGTAGTTGTCGTAAATCTTTGCAGAAACATCATTTTTCCAGTTCCAATTTGCGAAAGAGGCATACCCCTTAAGATTGAGCCATCCGGTTGGCCTGTATTCTGCATCGATTTCCAGTCCAGAGTGAAGTGCGTCAAGCCCCTGAATCATGTATCTGTTTGCCGAGTTGTCAAGCTGTTTGTAGGGGTCAGACATTATTGTCTTGTTTTTCCAGTATGCCACATATGCTGTTGCCTCAATTGAGCCTCTCTGGAAAAGAAAGCGATATCCCAGCTCGGAAAGCAGGTTCCGCTCGTTTTTTACGTCATTGGTAATTTCATTGTTGCCGCTCGAGAAGAACACATCGGAATAGGGGAGGCGACTATAAGCTGCAGCGTTCAGATAAACCGAGCTCTGAGGGGTTATCCTGTAAAGTGCGCCTCCCTTTACGCTATATCCGAGAGCAGATGCAGACGGACTAAATATATCCGATGTGTAGATATAGTCGCCAACGTGTTTGACTGGGTTACGCCCGGCAAGTCCTGCAAGCGACGATTTTGAGTAGTCTTCGTACCAGTAGTTTCCTCCAAGCATGTCGGTAATTTTTTCTTTTTCCCAGGTGGAGTAAAACTGATAATGTATCCCTTCGGTTAGTGTGAATTTATCGGTTAATTTGTGGCTGATGTTGCTTTTTATGCCTGCCTGTGTGTGCCCGGCAAGGTAGTCGGAAAGTATGTTTTTTGAAGAGCCGGCTTCGTTTTCGATTGTGCCGGGGATAGACTGGTTTGCAGAGGTTACGGCATCCCATTCAATTTGTCCGTCTTTCTGAAAATCGATGATTCTCTTGCCTTTGGATTCGGACCATCTTCCGCCTCCGTTTCCAATTGAAAGGTATGCCGTGTTTGCAATTTCGGTGTTGTTGCCCGGTGTGTAAAAGTGGTGGAGAGTAAAATAAGGTTTGTGATAGAAATTTTCACTCAGGTTAAACGGCTCCTTTTCTCCTGTTTGCGGGTTTGTGCGGTATCCCCAGTTTTTATTGTAGCGGAGTCCGTACTGTTCCACTTCGGCATTGCTAAGCCTTGCAGAGCGCTGCTCGTGTCTTTCTGGAGAGCCTAATATGGTAAATAACAGGCTATGATGGTTGTTTATCTTCTTATTGATGTTCATCAGATATGCCCAGGAATTTACACCGGAACCATCTACATATCCGCTTCCGCCTGCATATGAGGCCATGAGCGAAAACGCCCAGCCTCCTTTAAGCAATCCGCTGTGCATGTTTACGAATGCCTTTCCCAGCCCGTAGCCTGTATAAAACAT
This sequence comes from Bacteroidota bacterium, assembly GCA_017860395.1. Classification (GTDB taxonomy): domain Bacteria; phylum Bacteroidota; class Bacteroidia; order Bacteroidales; family UBA932; genus Bact-08. The sequence goes on from JAGDMC010000013.1 coordinate 14,683, forward strand.
ACCTGCAGATACAGATGAATTTTGCTGAGGAGTGGTTGTGATAATATTGATTGTTCCGCCAACTGAATTGTCGGAAAGCATCGAAGCTCCGATTCCTTTCTGTACCTGAATCGAATGAGTTGCATCGGCAAGCCCGAGCCAGTTGTTCCAGAACATGTTTCCCGTAACAAGACCCGAAATAGGAATCCCGTTAAGCATCACCGAAATGTTTTCCTGCTTGAACCCGCGGATGTTAATTTTTGCATCCCCATAGCTGCCCGACTCGCTTGTTGCATATACGCCCGGAATGTCTCTCACCAGTTCCGGATAAGTTTTTCCAATCGCCTTACCCTCAATTTCTCCCTTCCCCACACTCTTGAGCCTTAGCGGTGTCCTCCTCTCATTCACAAACGATGCCGACAGCACAATCTCCTTAAGATTAAGACTGATAGTCGTGTCCTGCTGGCTTGTTCCACCGGTTGGCAGAGACCTCTTAACACTTTGACCCGACTCCTCCGCCGGCATAACATTGCGGTTTACCGAATCCCGCAGCGCATTTCGATTTAGCGAATCCGGAAATGAACTTGCATCAGCATAGCCGG
>JAGDMC010000112.1 GCA_017860395.1 Bacteroidota bacterium
AAAAATTTCTCTCTGGGCTATGAAAACCGGGCCAATTTACCGGCAAACCGTGACCGGTGTAAAAGAAAATATTTTACAACATGTAAAGGAATTTTATACACAAAATCAGTCACAGATCTCAGGCAGCGAGTTGTAAATCTCTATCGTTCCCTTTGCATTGCCAGCTAACTGATGAGGGCGATTCGGCCGGAACGAAGTGAAACGGAGCGAGGACGCACAAGCCCTCATCAGTTAGGCGGCAGTGTGAAAATGGCCGAGAGATAAAGACAACTCGAAGCCGGCGATTCGGCAGGGGCATAAAAAAAGACCAGCCGGACTGGCTGGTCTCATTTATTAATTGGAATAAAGATACTATTTAACGGTGCTCATGTAGGCAAGCATTTCAAGTACTTTATTTGAATAGCCCCACTCATTGTCGTACCATGCAACAACCTTCACAAAATTAGGGTTAAGTGAAATACCTGCCTCGGCATCAAAAATTGATGTACGCGGATCGGTAGTGAAATCGGTTGAAACAACTGCGTCTTCGGTGTATCCGAGGATACCCTTGAGTTCGCCTTCAGATGCTTTCTTCATAGCAGCCTTGATTTCTACATAAGTAGCAGGTTTGTCAAGACGGCATGTAAGGTCAACAACAGAAACGTCTACGGTTGGAACACGGAAAGACATACCAGTAAGTTTGCCGTTCATTTCAGGAATAACTTTACCAACAGCTTTTGCTGCACCTGTAGAAGAAGGGATAATGTTTGCTGCAGCAGCGCGGCCGCCTCTCCAGTCTTTTGCAGATGGTCCGTCAACAGTTTTCTGAGTTGCAGTTGTAGCATGAACAGTTGTCATAAGACCTTCAACAATACCGAAATTGTCATTAAGAACCTTAACGATAGGAGCAAGACAGTTTGTAGTACAAGAAGCGTTTGAAACCATTGATTCTCCTGCATATTTCTTGTGGTTTACACCATATACAAACATAGGAGTATCGTCTTTGGAAGGAGCAGACATTATAACTCTTTTTGCACCGGCGTCAAGGTGTGCCTGGCATTTCTCTTTTGTTAGGAAAAGACCTGTAGATTCAACAACATAGTCAGCTCCAACTTCGCCCCACTTAAGATCTGCAGGATTCTTCTCGGCAGTAACGCGGATAGGAAATCCGTTAACAACCAGTTTACCGTCCTTTACTTCAACTTCTCCGTTAAAACGGCCGTGAACAGAGTCATACTTAAGCATATAAGCCATGTAATCTATATCAATAAGGTCATTGATAGCAACTACCTGAATGTCATTTCTCGCCTGTGCAGCACGGAATACAAGTCGTCCGATACGGCCGAAACCGTTTATTCCTACTTTAATTTTACTCATTTTACAATATATTTTAAGGTTTTATCTTACTTAGAGTTCAGAAAATCTCGCTGCAAAGTTACAAATTTTCGTATAGTAACAAGCATTAAAATTCCATTTTTATTGAGCAAAAATCCTACCAAAATTATTAACTTCGCGGATTATATAGCAACTTAAAGAGATACGAAAAGATGGTGAGCGCGGGAAAGGGTCTAAAAATACTGATTACAAACGACGACGGCGTTAAATCGAAGGGAATATCAGCTCTTACAGAAATGATGAAACCGTTTGGAGATGTTACTGTTGTGGCTCCGTTTGAAGCACAATCCGGGATGTCTGCCGCATTAACAATTGGAAAACCGCTCAGGCTCACTGAGCTGAAAAGAGAGAAAGGAGTTAAGATATTTGCCTGCTCGGGAACCCCTGCAGATTGTGTCAAAATGGCAGTAAACCAGCTTTTCAACGATGGCCTGCCCGACCTTCTGGTTTCCGGTATAAACCACGGCTCCAATGCCTCAATAGCATCTCTTTACTCAGGTACTTTAGGCGCTGCAGCAGAAGGAACAGTTTACGGTATACCGTCAATTGGTTTTTCACTGAACTCGCACGACCCAAATGCCGATCTTTCCGTAGTGAGCCATTTCGGGAAGATTATAATAGAAGAGTTCCTTAAAAACCCTGTCAAACCCGAGACATACCTTAATATTAATTTCCCTGCAACAACAATTGACAAGGTAAAAGGCATAAAATTCTGCCATCAGGGAAGAGGTCAGTGGATAAAGGAGTTCGAGGCCAGGACAGACCCGTACGGGTTCAAATACTATTGGATGACAGGAGAATTCTTTAACCTTGAAAACAACAACAACGAAGCAGACCATAACCTTGTAGACCAAAACTATATTAGTATTGTTCCGCATAAAATAGACACGACCGATTATAGCGAGCTTGAAAGACTCGAATCGCTTTGGAGTTTAACCTGATTTCATAATCTGTAAATATTTGCCTTATGCGATATTACATTATTGCCGGAGAGGCATCGGGAGACCTGCACGGTTCTAACCTGATGAAAAGTTTAAAAGAGGTTGACTCAGCTGCTGAATTTCGCATCTGGGGCGGAGATTTAATGGTATCTGCCGGAGGGGACCTCGTGCGCCACTACAACGAAACTGCCGTAATGGGAGTTGTTGAAGTACTCAGCAAACTCACCAAAATTTCCGACAATATCAAATTATGCAAATCCGACCTGCTTTCATACAATCCGGATGTGTTAATACTCATCGACTACGCCGGCTTTAACCTGCGTATCGCCAAATTTGCAAAAAAGAGCGGAATAAAGGTCTTCTACTACATTGCTCCAAAAGTGTGGGCATGGAACGAAGGAAGAGTAAAAAAAATACGGGATAGTGTAGACAGGCTGTTCATTATTTTCCCTTTTGAAGTGGATTTCTTTAAAAAGCACGGAATAAATGCCATCTATAACGGCAATCCGCTTTTGGACAGTATTGCCTCCCACCCTTCGCTTTCCGAATCAAGGGAAGATTTTCTCAAAAGAAACAATCTTGAAGACAAGCCAATTATTGCTCTCCTTGCAGGAAGCAGAAAAAACGAAATCAGCTACCTTCTTCCAAAATTGCCATACCTTGAAAATGAGTTTCCGGACCATCAATTTATTTTGGCCGGCGCTCCTTCTATCGAAAGAAGCTATTACGAACCTTTCATTTCAAACAGCAAAATCATACTTCTCGAAGGAGAAACCTATGCAATTCTTAAGCAGGCACGCGCGGCTGTAGTCTCTTCCGGCACGGCAAGTCTTGAAACGGCATTGATTGGCACGCCACAGGTTGTATGTTACGGAATGAATCCTGTAACTGCATTCCTTGCACGAATTGTAATAAAGGTTAAATATGCCAGCCTTGTAAATCTTATACTTGACGCTCCGGTTGTTAAAGAGCTTCTTCAGGGTGACTGTACCTCGAAAAACATTGCGGCAGAAGTTAAAAAAATCCTCTCGGGCAGGACAAGAAATAAAATGCTTGTAAACTACCGGAAACTCCGAAAGATTCTGGGAGAAGAGGGTGCTTCGGAAAAGGTTGCCAAAGCAATGGTGAGGGAAATTGAAAAGCTGAATATTTCTCCAAAATATTTTCTTTATCACGAAACAAAGCTCGGACTTCTTAAAATCACATGCGACAATTCGGCATTGCTGGAAATTCAATATGTGGAAGACGATAACGATTACAAAGAACGAACAGGAAAGAACCAGGACAAAAATAAGGTTCACCCTATTCTTGCAGAGACTGCCCGCCAGTTGGATGAATATTTTGCCGAAAAGAGGAGCACATTTGACCTTCCGGTGAGACTAACCGGAACCGACTTTCAGAACAGAGTGTGGGAGGAGTTGCGCAAAATTCCTTACGGAGAGGTAAAAACATACGGAGAAGTGGCCGGCCTGGTCGATTCAAAAGATGCAAACAGAGCAGTGGGCCTTGCCTGCAAAATGAATCCGTTGCTGATAGTGGTTCCCTGCCACAGGGTACTGGGAGCAAACAATAAACTTACCGGATTCAATATTGGAATCGATAAAAAAAGCTATTTACTAGAACTTGAAAAAGTATACCAAAATACAGAAAACAATCTTTTTAAATAATTATATATAGATATGAGAATAACTGCATACAAGTACCAGAGCACAGGAAACGACTTCATAATTCTTGACAACAGAGATGGATCCATTACGCTCTCGGAAGATCAGATTAAAAAATTGTGTCACAGAAGATTCGGAATAGGTGCTGATGGGCTTATGCTGCTTAACTCCAGCAAGAAATATAATTTCGCAATGAAATACTACAATTCCGACGGCCGGGAAGGAACAATGTGTGGAAACGGAGGGCGCGCCCTGGTTACTTTTGCAGCACATAAAGGAATTAAAAAATATCAGTTTGAGGCAATCGACGGAGTTCATAACGCAACAGTCATGAGTTATTCGCCTTCCACCTGCGTCATTAAACTGGAAATGATTGATGTAAATGAGGTTAACGACTATTCTCCAAAAAGTTATTTTTTAAATACAGGGTCTATGCACCTTGTGATATTTGTCGAAAATGTGAATGACTACGATGTGCTTGGGCAGGGTAAACTCTGGCGCAGCCATCCGTCTTTTCCCGACGGAACAAATGTAGATTTTGTCCAGGGCGGCTGGGGACGGTTTAACCTTCCTAAATTTGAAGAGGATAAACCACAGATTCTCTCCGTGAGGACTTATGAACGCGGAGTAGAGGATGAGACTTTCTCATGCGGAACCGGAGTAGTTGCTTCGTCCATTGCACATCACAAACTTCTCACAAGAAACAAATTCTCGTACAACAATGTAGCTGTCAAAGTGCCCCAGACAGTTACAAATATTATTGAAACAAAGGGAGGAGAACTTCAGGTAGAATTTACATATACCGGAGAGGACAATTATACCGGAATAACACTCACCGGACCTTCTACATATGTGTTCAGCTGTGTTTTTGACATCTGATTCTGATATTTTTAATTTTTATTAAAATGAAGAGAGCTGTTTTTCCCGGATCATTCGATCCTTTTACAATAGGACATCTTGATGTTCTTAAATCCTCGCTCAGATTGTTCGACTCAGTAGTTATTGCTGTAGGATACAATCTCCAGAAGGGAGGGTACTTCTCGGTTGAAGAGAGGATAGAGATTATCCGGCAGTCTGTGGCGCACCTGAAACATGTAGAGATTGAGTCCTATTCAGGAATGACAATAGATTTTTGCAACAAGACAGGAGCCGAATTCATAATAAGAGGGGTGAGATCGACTACAGATTTCGACTTTGAAAGAGTTATTGCACAGGCAAATACAAAAATGTCGCCAAATATCCAGACAGTTTTTATCCCTTCAAGCCCGGAATATTCTTTTATCTCATCAACAGTGGTACGGGATGTGCTGGTAAACGGCGGAGATGCCGGAATATTCCTCACACCGGGGCTGGATATATCCGCACTCCTTAAAAAGAGGGGTTAACTGATGTTAAAAAAAGTACTGACAGCTATTATTTTGTTGCTATTTGCGACCGGAGTTTATGCTCAGCAAAAGACAAATTTCGCAACTAACGATTCGGCAGTTGTCCGCCT
>JAGDMC010000113.1 GCA_017860395.1 Bacteroidota bacterium
CGGAGTTATAAATGGTGCAAACAAAGCAATTGATAAAGGAAAGATGGTATCTACATTCCTAATGGGTTCACAAAAGGTTTATGACTTTATTGACGACAACCCGATGGTTCTCATGCAGGATGTTGCATATACAAATGATCCTTTTATTATTTCAAAAAACCCTAAAGTAACTGCAATAAACTCTGCACTTCAGATAGACCTTACAGGCCAGGTTTGTGCAGACTCGCTTGGAACTACTTTCTATTCGGGAGTTGGCGGACAAATTGACTTCATTTACGGTGCTTCCCTTTCGCAGGGAGGAAAAGCCATTATTGCAATGCCTTCGGCAACCAATAAAGGAATCAGTAAAATATCCCCGGTACTTAACCTTGGCGGAGGTGTGGTTACGACAAGAAATCATATCCACTGGTTTGTTACTGAGTTTGGAGCCGTTAACCTTTATGGCAAATCCCTTCAGGAAAGAGCAAAGCTGCTGATTTCAGTTGCTCATCCGGACCACCGCGAAGCGCTTGACAAAGCTGCATTCGAAAGATTTGGGCCTCACTTTCATTTTGTAGGTTAGAAATTATTACTCCAATATAAATAAAGAGGCCGGCTAAGATTTTAGCCGGCCTCTTTATTTATTGCCCTTAATGCGAATTTACTTTACTTCTTTTTAAGTACCTCTATATAGAAGAAGAGAGGCTGGTATACTCCGAAAGATTGTTCGGTTGAACCATAGCCGTAATCGGAAGAGAAGAAGGTTATAGCCTTTTCGCCATATTTCATTTTAAGAATAGATTTAGCCATACCCCTTATAACTTTACCATCTCCGGTTTCTGTTTCGATATGAGCAGTGAGATCCAGTGGTACATATTTTTTAGTGGCATCGTAAATGTTGTATTTTCTTGCAGTATCCTCGATATTTGTATCAAATACAAATCCGTCCAAAAGCTTTCCAACATAGTTATATTGTAGCTCAGAATTAACTTTAACTGAATCTCCGCTTGAAGCTGAAAGCAGTTTAAAGTAGTAGTTGTTCGCAACGGAGTCTATTCCTCCCCAGTATTTATTGCTGTAGGCCTCAAGAGTATCTGTCTGGAAAACCTTCATATCCTTAATAACCTTAAGGATTTCGACATCGTAAATTGTTGTTGTAGCGTGGATTTTATTACTCCCCTGATAGTTATAGTCCGAGAGCCATGAAGGGATGATAAATCTGGCTTTGCCGCCCTCTCTCATTTTGAGCAAGCCCTCTTCCAGTCCCTTAATGATTGTATTGTATCCTGTCTCGAAAAGATAGGGTCCGTAGTACGTTGCATACGAAAAACCCCCAACCTGTTTTGCAATATTTGCATCAGTTGTAGAAATGTAGTTATCCTTAAGATCAAGAGTTGAGTATCTTACATAAACTCCATTCAGATTTTCAACAGGCATGCCGGTTCCGGTTTTAACAGGAATCATGTATAATCCGGATGCTGTGGGTTGAAGTGTATCTTTATGGACAACTTTAATGTATGCATCCAGTACTCTTTTCTCTACACTGTCCGCACTCTCCTCAACCTCTCTTGCACAAGAAAATGCAACCATTGAAAAGAAAAATATTGAGCCAAACTTTAAAATATTGTTCATCAGCCTTTTGTATATTATCACTTTATTATAAGCAAGCAAAGTTAAAAAATTAATTCTTTTTTACGTCTTTAATCCATACCTCAAATATTAGAGGAGAGTATTTTGGGACAATACCAACTATTTTATTTCCGTAGCCAAACCTGGATGAGAACACTATATAGCTGTGCTCTCCTTTTCTAACACCACGCAAACCCAACTCGACTCCACTTAGAAGTGGCGTTTTTCCCAGCTGAATTCCATAATTTTCCATGCCGCTGTTCGAAATGTCAATTCCTGCAAGCACTGCAATTTCCGGAATATTGGTAGCAAATACCGAACCTTTGCCTGAGCTGAAGATATAAGCAGCATATTGCAGAATTATAGAATCTCCTGATGCAAGAGTATCTCCCGCTCCTTCTTCCAGTACAACCCTGTTAACACCGCCATTGAATGCTATTCTCGAATTTGTCTGAGCATTCACAAAACTTTCGATACTTTTCTCCTGAGACGCCACAGATATTTCCTGCTCCTGCTTCTGACATGAGACAAGCAATGAAACTAACAGTACAAGAGTTGTAAGAATAAAATTTTTCAAGGAATTGTTTTTGCTCTTTTACGATTTACAAATCTTGTGCCCTTTTTTGTTTATCGAACATAGCCTTCAGACTTTTTTCGAAATATTGAGGAACTTCTCCAACCGGTATATAGAGTTTACCACCGGCAGCCCTTTCGTGTCCGGCTCCGTTAAAGTATTTTTTAGAAAATTTATTGACAGAGAAGTCGTCTGAAGATCTTAATGAAACTCTTATATAGTCTTCTTTTTCAGAGAAAAGCGCCGATATTGTTATTCCTTTTATGTTGAGCGGCATATTTACAAATCCTTCCGTGTCACCTTCACAGTAACCAAACTGGTCCAACTCTTCTTTCGTGAGAATTATGAATCCGGCACCGTACTCTTTTAAAATTATCATCTTATTAAGAAGAGCGTGCCCCATAAGTCGCATTCTCTCCTCCGAAAAACCTCCAAAAACCTTCAGTTGCAGTGTTTCTTTGTCCACTCCTGCCTCAAGGAGATCATATGCCATTCTGAAAGTACTGCTGTGTACCGAGTTAGAAAAGTTATTTGTATCAGTCATCATCCCCACATAAAGAGATTTGGCCACGATATAAGGCATTGCCGATTTTGACCCGTGATCCATTTTTTTTTATCAGCCAGTAGAGCAATTCACAAGTTGAAGAAACTTCTGTAGTGGATACTACAAAATTGAATGCCTCGCTTTCCGGGCCCGGATGATGATCAATCAATATCTTCACCGCCTTAGAATCTCTCACATGCATTTCAAGGTCATCCACCCTTTTTAGCTGATTAAAATCCAGAGCCACGATAAGATCGGCTCTGTCCATATATAATTTGGTTTTACCGGGATTCTCTTCATCAATGTGAATCTTCTTTCCTTTATCAAGGAATGAAAGGTAATCGGGATATTGATTCGGAACAACAATGATACTCTCCTTACCTTTTGAAGACAAGTAGCCTTCAAATGCAGTAACAGATCCTATTGCATCACCGTCGGGATTTGAATGAGTAATGATTACTATATTTTTCGCCAAATCAACGGCTTTTAGAATATCATTTACAATTTCATCATCGAAATAACTCTTCATAATAAAATAATTAGCACAAAAGTAGAAAATTTATTGCGGGGTCTAAATTTTTATTTTATTTTTGTGCAACTTATTGAATAATTAATATAAACTCTATAACTACCAATGAAAAAAGTAATTACTTATGTTGTTCTGCCTCTTGTAGTATTAGTATTAGGCTATATCATTTACACCAGCATACAGGAGCCGGTGGTTTTTGAAAAGCAAAGAAAATACAGAGAGACAATTGCGATTGAAAGGCTTAAAGACATCCGTACACTTCAGGTTGCATATAAAACCAAGTACAACAAATTCACAGGAAGTCTTGATTCGCTCATAGACTTTTATAATAATGGAATAATTACAGTAGTAAAACAGGTAGGTTCGCTTGATGACTCTCTTGCTGTTGCTCAAAAAAGAGTTTTCCGTGACAGTATAAGAATTGCTGTTAAAGACACACTTCTTAAGAGACCGGGCTTTGTTATTGACTCAATAGCATTAATTCCGTTAAGCGGAGGACAGAAAATCGAGATGAAAGCAATTATCGGTAAAGTATCAGGAGTTGATGTTCCGCTTTTCGAAGCATCAATACCTTTCGATATTCTTCTTAAAGGTCTTAACAGACAACTTGTAGTTAACCTTAACTCAGAACGCGTAAATACCGAAAGGTATCCGGGATTGAGGGTTGGAAGTATTGAAGCACCAAACAACAATGCTGGTAACTGGGAATAAAGATGCCAATTATTGTCAATAAGCAGCTCGGGCTGGAAAAGACAATTCAATACAGACTATCCATTCAAGCCGACTTGAATGGATTTTCTTTTTCGATTGTCAACGATGTTGAGGGAAAGTGCCACTTTCTCTTCCAGTCGGAGTATAGTTTGAACTATGACGATATGGATCTGTTTTGCAGAAATACTGCGAAATTGCTAACAACATTCCCGTTGCTCTCTAAAAAATTCCAGACAGTAGATATTATTTACAACACTCATAAATTCGCGCTCATTCCACAAAAACTGTTCAAACAGGAGGAAGCATATTTTCAAGTTCAGAAATTGTTTAAAATCGATGAATTTGACGAAATTGACACAGTTGAGGTTCCGGATCAGCAAATGGTTATCGCCTTTGCTGTTAACAGCACTTTTTTAAATCTCATCAAGAGTGTTCAACCGGAATTTAGAGTAGTTCCATCTGTATACCAGATAATAAACAATATCGCTTTATTTGAAGAGCACAACAAAATATTCCTTCAGTACCACAAAGAAGATGTTCACATTGTTGTTTCGGAGGGTGCAAGGGTAATGTTCTGCAATTCTTTCCCTGCGTTCCACTTTAATTCTGTTCTGTACTACGCTTTTCTTGCGCTTAAACAGGTTCAGCTAAATCAGGAGCAGACAACAGTTTATCTGTCCGGCAATTTCCGCGAAGACGATATAACCAACCTTACCAAGTATTTTCCAAAAGTTAAATACTTCAGACACCCTCAAACAATTCTCGGATCGTCCGAAATTGAACTTAAGTATTCAAATCTTGCCTTTGCCATATGAGAATTATTGGAGGTGACCTGAGAGGAAAGCAGATTTTACCTCCTGCCAATTATAAAGCTAGACCTACAACAGACTTTGCTAAAGAGGGCCTTTTCAATATTCTTGCAAATCAGCTCGACTTTTCAGATATATCCTTTCTTGACCTCTTTTCCGGGACAGGAAGCATTTCGTTTGAATTTGCGTCAAGAGGCTGTACAATGGTGACAGCTGTGGAGATGAACACGCTCCATTATAATTTTATTAAATCATCTGTTTCAAAACTGGGTATAAACGGGATGCAGGTTGTAAGGCACAATGCATTCGATTTTCTGGAAATATGCAGGTTGCAATATGATATTATCTTTGCCGATCCTCCGTATGAAATAGCGGGGCTGGAAGGTATCCCGGATAAGATACTCTCCTATCCCATACTTAAAGACGATGGCATGTTAATTTTCGAACACCCCGCTGCCTTTAATTTCAAAGGCAACCCACACTTTATAAGGGAGAAAAAATATGGTAATGTTCACTTCTCATTTTTCTCTAAAAAAATAGTCTAAATTCAATCCTAAAATTTTGTTATTAATAAAATCATCTCTATATTTGCAGTCCCGAAAGGGTAACTGGTGTGGTAGTTCAGCTGGTTAGAATACCTGCCTGTCACGCAGGGGGTCGCGGGTTCGAGTCCCGTCCATACCGCCAGAA
>JAGDMC010000114.1 GCA_017860395.1 Bacteroidota bacterium
AGCCGATGAAGTTGGTCTGCTAAGGTTAAAAATGATTCCTACGGGAGAAGTGCGCACAGGAGATGTGGGCTACATTATCTCCGGAATAAAAACGGCCAGCGAAGTAAAGGTGGGCGACACGATTACCCACATTAACAGGCCTTGCACAGATCACATTGCCGGATTCGAGGAGGTTAAACCTATGGTTTTTGCAGGGGTTTATCCTGTGGAAGCCGATGAGTATGAGGACCTTCGTGCATCTCTTGAAAAGCTCCAGCTTAATGATGCCTCTCTGGTTTTTGAACCGGAGTCTTCGCTGGCCCTGGGGTTTGGTTTCCGTTGCGGATTCCTTGGCCTGCTCCACCTTGAAATTGTTCAGGAGCGCCTCTTCCGCGAGTTTGACATGGATGTGATTACCACCGTCCCCAATGTGTCCTACAAGGTATATACAACTCAGGGAGAGATGACGGATGTTCACAACCCTTCCGGACTTCCTGCTCCAACATTAATTGACTACATCGAGGAACCATATATTCGTGCACAGATTATCTCAAAATCGGACTATTTTGGAGTTATAATGAAACTTTGTCTGGATAAGAGAGGTGTCCTCCTTAGCCAGCATTTTCTCACAAGCGAGAGGGTAGAGCTGAATTTCGAAATGCCTCTGGCAGAAATTGTTTTTGACTTTTACGATAAACTTAAATCGGTTTCCCGCGGCTATGCATCGTTCGACTATCATGTGGTAGATTATAAGGAGGCCGATCTGGTTAAGCTGGACATACTTCTGAATGCAGAGCCTGTGGATGCTCTATCGAGCCTTATTCACAAAGATCACGCATACGATTTTGGAAGAAAGATGTGCGAAAAGCTAAAGGAGCTTATTCCGAGACAGCAGTTCGATATTGCTATTCAGGCAGCCATTGGTGCAAAAATCATTGCAAGGGAAACTGTAAAAGCAGTGAGGAAAGACGTGACTGCCAAATGTTACGGCGGAGATATCTCCCGTAAGCGAAAACTCCTTGACAAGCAGAAAAAAGGCAAGAGAAGGATGCGTCAGGTAGGAAATGTTGAGGTCCCTCAAAGTGCTTTTATGGCTGTTCTTAAGCTTGATTAGTATCCGGCTGTTTTTGTTTTCTCCCTGTTAGCGGTTCCTTTTTTGACAAAAGCCTCACCCCATTTTGTGAGTCCTTCGATTCTTATATCCATCTTTGAATCTCTGTCTCCGGTATAGAAGACCACTTTTGCTGTTCCATTTTCGTCTGTTTTGACACTTGGGTTCCAGTAAAGGGTTGTACGCAAATCTTTTACAGGAGAGTTAACCTCTTTTGCAACCTCGTATTTTGGGGAATAAAAGTCTACGTTCTTCTGGTATCCCAGAGGCGTTACCCTGGCAAAATTCGTTGAAGTCTTGTTTTGCAGGATTCCCGATCCCGCCCTTCTGGAAGTAATGAGGATTACCCCATTAATAGTGTTAAATGCAGCACCGGCTGTTCCCCTCAGAAAAGCGACATTCTCGATGTCCATAACGGTCATCCCGTACTGTTCAAGCATTTCCGTACTGCTCCACTGCAAGCCGTCTACATAGAGAAGAGGTTCGCCCGGGCCATTAAATGTAACTGCCCTTGGAGATATTAATTTTCCGTTCTCCTTGTATAATCCCGGAAATGCCGAAACTATATAGTCCTGAAGCATCATGTTGTCAAATTCGGAAAGCTGGTCCCGCTCTCTGATATCTTCCTTCCGGAAGGTATGAAGGAATGGTGAAGGGTTGAATTTTGGCTTAAAAATCTCCTTGATGGGGGCAACAACCACAATTTCCTTAAGAGTTCTCATCTCTTCTCCTGTTGAAATGGACCGTTGCTCTTTTACGGCACTCTCAATAACGCTCTTTTTGACCTGCGGAATTGTGTAGTTTGATGCAAACATGAGAGGAGGGAAAACCTCGGCATCTATTTTCAATCCGTAAAGCTGACCTCCCTGCCTACCGACAACCCCGAACAGAAATTTAGTGCTGTCCGGAAAGGAGAGCCCCTCGAGCAGGAAGGTGCTCTTCTTCTCAAGGTAGAAAGCCTGTTGCAGTTTTATTGAAGGGGCAAATATCATAAGTGTCGTGTTCTTTGCCTCTTTGCGGAACAATCCCGCAACAGAACCAGAAATTTCCTGAAAATACTCTCGCTTATATTTTTTGAGACTTTTTGAGTGATGTCTCCAGCCTTGAGTCATCATAAGCAAATCGAGGTATCTTTCGGTTTCGGCCGATGGGTTTTCGAAATAGTAACCGGGATCCTCAACCTCACCGCTCAGTTCGCTTGTGAGCTCCATGTAGCTGAGGAGGTTTTCCCTGTACGGAACAGATGGTGCCAGTGCACTGTCGGTTACCGATATTGAAAATTCTCCCATAACCGGGCCGCCCAAAGTATCGTTAAGCGATATGTTCAGTTCTACTTTTTCCCGTTTTCCGTAAGACGGTTTCTGTGGTTCAATTTTTATTAACGGCCGGTATTTGCGGTTTATGAATATTAATCTTTCCGCAAGTATATCTCCGGTGGAGTTCTGTATCTGGACAGAATTTACTCCATACGGCATAGAACCGGAATGAACAGTTTCGCTAATCTCTTCCTTTTCCAGCGATTTCATATAAAACTCTTCGGATCCGTTTTTAATAATAAGCTTTGTATTGCCTTTCAATGGTGCAGATATCTGTGCAACAATGTTTATTCTGTCTTTAATCCGGTTTACTGAAATTGTTACGCCGCTTTGTTCTACTACGGGAAGCTCTGCCCGCTTTGTGAACCCCGATTCATCCGTCACCAGGGCATAATATCCTACCGGGTCTGCAGAGAGAAGGCTTATAAGCCCCATCCCAAGATGTTTGGAAGAATATTCTCCAAGCATTTTACCTGCGGAATTGAATAAAAGAAGGTGTACGTTAACCGGATGCCCGTCTGTTCCAAGTGCTTTGAACGCAACCTTTGCCGGCCTGTCTGCAATATATCTTCCACTCTCCGGAAGGAATTGAATGTCTATATCCTTTACAACCGCCTCTTCTGTATTTGTATTCGCTGCATCTGTTTTGCGTTTTGCATCATCATTGCCCGAGGCTGTCTCTTCCGGTTTTTTGAAGGATGCATTTACCGAAAATTCTCCTGCGCCGAGGTTGAGAATTTCTATCCGCTTTGTAAACATATTCTCCTTTGGATAATTTCTCATATTTTGAGTATACCCCCTAAGAATATATGAACCCGGGTCCATTTTCTCGGGAAGCTGAATAACTCCTGCATATCCCTTGTCAGACATTTTAAGCTTTACTCTCGATATGAGCGAGTCTTTGTAAAGTTCTGCATATACATAGCTGCTGAGAGGTGTTTCTGAAATATATGAGCTGTTTGACAGATATCCTTTTAGCCATATTTTATCGCCGGGCAGGTAGGTCTCCCTGTCTGTATGAAAATACAATTTTTCGGGCTCATCAATAAACGGAGCAGCAACCTCTTCAAAGGACTTAATGCCGGACTTGGTTGAATCAACGACGGTTTGAGCTGATAAACTTAAAGAGAAGAAAAGCGACAGGAAAATACAGGCCAAAACAGCCGCCGGGCAACACAGATTACGCATAAACACATAATTATTTTTAGCGAAGACAAATATAAGAATTAATGAATAGGAGCCAACTTCTTACAATTTTTCCCGCAGGGTTGGGTTGGCGTAAGTTTCACATTGTCAAAAAGTTACTAAAAACAAAGAGATATTATATCTCTTTGTTTTTAGCATATAGCTAATTATCAGCCATATAAAGTATGCTTTTTCAATAAAAAAAGTTACTTTTAATTATTATTTGCCCCGATACAATATTTAATCTTAAAATTTAAACGATGAACAAGTTTCGTTTTTTCAGTAACATACTGCTGATAGCGGCAGTAGTTCTGGCCGTTACGGCCTGTAAAAATACTTCTGACAGTAACAAGCTGACCGTAAATTACGAGAAGTATGTTATGCCAAATGGCCTGCAGGTGATACTGCACACCGACCATTCCGATCCGGTGATATCATACACCATCATGTATCATGTTGGTTCCAGCAGAGAGGTTCCCGGGAAAACCGGTTTTGCCCATCTTTTCGAACATTTGCTTTTCGGAGGTTCGGAAAATGTACCAACAGGAACGTTTGACAAGATTATAGAAGGCGTGGGAGGGTCAAATAACGGATTTACATCAAGGGATGTTACAACATACTTTGAATCTTTCCCAAAGAATGCTCTTGAAAAAGTATTATGGCTCGAATCCGATCGTATGGGATTTTTCATAAACTCTGTTACCCAACGCTCGCTTGCAATTCAGCAGAATGTAGTTCAGAATGAAAAAAGACAGGGAGAAGACAACTCTCCGTATGGCTTTACAGACTATGTAATAAACAAGAATCTTTATCCGGCAGGTCACCCGTACAGCTGGGAGGTAATAGGAGAAATGGAAGACCTTAAAGGTGCCACCTTAAACGACGTAAAGAGTTATTATGATAATTTCTATGGGCCAAACAATGCGACTCTTGTCCTTGCAGGCGACTTTAATCCCGATTCAGTAAAGGTTTTGATTAATAAATATTTCGGTGAGATTAAGTCTCACGGGGAAGTGGCAAAGCGTACTGCAATGCCGGCTGCTCTGGACAAAACAGTAAAATTGTTTCATGAAGACAATTTCGCCAATGTGCCGGAAATAAATATGGTATGGCCGGCTACGGCAGCTTATACCAAGGATGCATACGCACTTGATTTCCTTGCAAAAATCCTTGCCGATGGAAAGAAAGCGCCTCTGTATAAAGTGTTGGTAAAAGAGAAACAACTTACCTCAAGAACGTCGGCCTATAACAATCCGGGCGAACTGACAGGCGAATTTGCAATTTCAATAAGAGCCAACGAAGGCAAGTCTCTCAAGGAAATTGAAGATGCCGTTTCCGAAGCTTTCCTGCGTTTCGAGAAAGAGGGAATCACAGAAAATGACATAGAGAGGGTTAAGGCTTCCAGCGAAAAGAATTTCTATGAGGGAATTACAAGTGTTTTGAGCAAGTCGCTTCAGCTGGCATTCTATAATACATTCCTCAACGATCCGGGATATATTGAAAAAGACATTGAAAACATTAAAGCGGTAACACTTAATGATGTTAAAGCTGTATATGAAAAGTATATTAAAGGCAAGCCTCATGTTGTCACAAGCTTTGTTCCCAAGGGCAAGCCTGAGATGATTGCAGAAAACTCTGTTCCTGCAGGTGTGAAAGAAGAGAATATATCAGAAGCCAGTCAGGTAGAGATAGCTAAGGCCGGAGATGAAAAAATAACAAAGACCGCATCAGCTATGGACAGGACTGTAGAGCCGGCTATAGGAAAAGATCCGGATGTGAATGTTCCGGAAATATGGAAAGCAAAACTTGCAAATGGCATAGAAGTTTATGGAATTCAGAATAAGGAACTGCCCCTTGTGGATAT
>JAGDMC010000115.1 GCA_017860395.1 Bacteroidota bacterium
TGTCGATTACGAAGAGAGCAAAGAGAGTAAAGAAAATTAAAAGATGAAGACATTTTTAAGACTACTGGCTTATGCTAAGCCATACAGACACTACTGGCCGGCCTATATGATATTGAGCATAATGTCACTGGTTTTTGGAATTGTTAATTTTGCTCTGTTCAAACCACTTCTTACAGTACTGTTTCAGCCGGAAACTGTAAATTCAATTGCGAGTTTACCGCCGTTTTCTCTTTCGTTTGACTACTTTAATACTGTTTTTCAGTATTATCTGGGGAAGATAATGTTCACAAACGGAATTTTGCAGGGCCTTGCATTTATATGCACTTTCCTTGTATTGTTTACATTTCTTACAGACTTCATAAAGTATCTTTCTCAAAAGATTCTTGTAAGAATGAGGGTTACCATAATGCAAAGAATAAGGGAAGCTCTTTTTGTAAAAATATCGGCTCTCCATGTGGGATACTTTAACAATAAAAGAAAAGGGGATATTCTTTCAAGCATTTCAAACGATGTAACGGAGGTTCAGAATAGTGTTGCAAACAGCTTTCATGTGATATTCAGGGATCCGCTTCAGGTTCTGGGTTTCCTTGGCGCACTTTTTTATATGTCGCCCAAGCTCACACTTGTAACCATTATCACTTTGCCAATATCTGCTTTTATTATAACAAGAATCACAAGGACACTCCGCAGAGGTGCAACTGATACACAAATGCTCATCGGAAGGATACTAAGCCAGTTTGAGGAGGCTATTTCCGGGGCAAGAATTATCAAGGCATTTAATGCACAGGGGTATGTGAGGAAAGCTTTTTCAAAGACAAATGACGCCCACAAGATGTCAAGCAAGAAGATGTTTTACAGGCAGGAGATGGCAAGTCCATTCTCAGAGTTTTTCGGAATCTCAATTGCCGTAGGTATTCTCTTTTTTGCAGGCTATCTTCAGATAAAAGGGAAACTTGGAATGGATATGCCAAGTCTCATGGTTTACATCGCTTTTTACTGGAAAGTGCTGGAACCTGCAAAATCGATATCAAATACATATGCACTAATACAAAGAGGGCTTGTTTCCGGAGAGAGGATATTTGCCATCCTTGATGAAAAAATTGCAATTACGAAAGCAGATAATCCGGTTCCGATAAAGGAATTTAAAGATTGCATTGAATTCAGAGATGTTAATTTCAAATACGGAAACGAACCTGTATTGAGAGATATTAACATGAAGATTGGCAAAGGGAAAATGATTGCCCTGGTTGGGCCGTCCGGTGCAGGAAAATCAACACTGGCAGATCTTCTCCCAAGATATTACGATGTGACTTCAGGTTCTATTTCCATAGATGGAATAGATATTCGTCAGTATTCTCCAAAAGACTTAATCGGGCTAATGGGTATCGTTACTCAGGAGGCCATTCTCTTCAATGATACTGTTTTTAATAACATAACATTTGGTTTGGAAAATGTAAAGGAAGAAGACGTTATTAAAGCAGCTCAGATTGCAAATGCCCATGAGTTTGTCTCACAGATGGAACATGGATATCAGACAAATATAGGAGACAGGGGAGGTAAGCTGTCCGGCGGACAGCGCCAGCGCCTTGCAATCGCCCGGGCTGTACTTAAAAATCCTCCGATCCTCATTCTTGATGAGGCCACTTCTGCTTTGGATACAGAAAGCGAAAGGCTTGTTCAGGAGGCTCTTACAAACCTCATGAAAAACAGAACCTCAATAGTAATTGCCCACCGTCTGTCTACTATTCAGCACGCCGACGAAATTGTTGTGCTTAAGGAGGGGCGGATTGTCGAAGCAGGTAATCATGCGGAATTAATCCAGCAAAAAGGATTGTATTCACATCTTTGCAAACTTCAAACGTTTGAATAATACTTTCAGCCAAAAAATGGAAAATTCAGTAAACCAGATTCTTGAAAAAAGTTTTAAGGAAAATTGGGATTATCCTGCACTTTCTGATTATAAAGGGATTACTCTTCATTACAGAGACGTTGCCCGCAGGATTGAGAAACTTCACATAGTCTTTGAACTTTGCGGGGTAAAAAAAGGAGACAAAGTATCAATCTGTTCTAAAAATCAGGCGAACTGGGGAGTCGTATTTCTTGCTACAATTACTTATGGAGCTGTAGCCGTACCAATACTTCACGAATTTAAACCCGGCAATATTCATCATATTGTAACGCATTCCGATTCAAGAATTATGTTTGTGGGAGATGTGATATGGGAACAGCTACTGGAGTCGGAGATGCTTTCACTTGAAGCTGTTATACAAATATCCGATTTTTCGATTCTTTTTGCCAGAGACGAGAAGGTAATAGAGATTAGAGAGCACCTGAATGAATTGTTCGGAAAAAAATATCCTAAGAACTTTAGGCCGGAACATATTCATTATCATGTTGATTCTCCTGAAGAGCTATCTATGATTAACTATACATCTGGAACTACCGGTTTTTCAAAGGGAGTCATGATACCATACAGAGCTCTGCGGTCTAATATCGACTTTGCCAGGAAGGTTCACCCTCAGCTTAACAATACCTCTAATGTGGTATCAATGTTGCCAACGGCACACATGTACGGTATGATGTTTGAGTTTTTGTTCGAAATGTGTGTAGGTGCGCATGTGCATTTTCTGACAAGAGTTCCGAGTCCGAAAATAATAATGGAGGCATTTGCGGAGATTAAACCGGATATAATTATTGCAGTTCCCCTTATTATTGAGAAGATTTATAAAAAGAAACTGCAGCCGATTATTAATAAAACTGCGATAAGAGTATTGCTCAGGCTGCCGGTTGTTGATCAGAAAATCCAGAAGAAAATTCTGGCAGAGCTTGTCAATACATTTGGCGGTAAATTTAAAGAGGTTATTGTAGGCGGGGCAGCATTCAATAAAGATGCGGAAGCCTTCTTCCGGAAAATAGGTTTCCCTTTTACAGTGGGATACGGAATGACAGAATGTGCTCCCATAATCGCATATGCTCCGTGGGACGAAACAAGGCTTTATTCCTGCGGAAAGGCAACACCCGGGATGCAGATCAAAATTGATTCCCAGGACCCGGTTAATATCCCCGGTGAGATATTATGCAAGGGGAAGAATGTAATGCTCGGATATTACAAAAATCAGGAGGCGACAAATTCCTCGTTTACAAGTGATGGATGGATGAGAACGGGAGATATCGGTGTTATTGACAAAGACGGATTCCTGTATATCCGTGGGAGATCAAAAAGTATGATTCTTGGCCCTTCCGGACAGAACATTTATCCCGAGGAGATAGAGAGCTCAATAAATAACATGCCATATGTAATAGAATCACTGGTTGTTGAAGATTATGGCATACTGCAGGCTCTTGTTTATCCCGATTTTGAGCAGGCAGAGAATGATGGCTTGTCTCAAACCGATCTTGAGAGAAAAATGGAAGAAAACATTGCATCCGTTAACGAAGAACTACCGAATTACTGCAAAATAGCAAGTACAAAAATTTTCCCTGAAGAGTTTGAAAAAACTCCGAAAAAAAGTATAAAGAGATTCCTTTATCAAAGAACACAAGACTAATATATGACTGACAAACAGATTCAATTTGACAAAAGTTACCTTGACATGGCTGAGGTGTGGTCAAAAAATTCTTATTGCAAAAGAAGACAGGTAGGAGCACTGCTTGTTAAGAATAAAATGATAATTTCTGACGGATACAACGGGACTCCATCGGGTTTTGAAAATATCTGCGAAGATGAGACCGGTCATACGAAACCTTATGTATTGCACGCAGAAGCGAATGCAATTACAAAGGTGGCAAAATCGGGAAACAGCAGCGAAGATGCAACAATGTATGTGACAACTGCACCTTGTCTGGAGTGTTCTAAACTTATTATCCAGGCCGGAATAAAGAGACTTGTATATAGAGACAGCTACAGGATTACCGATGGAATTGACCTGCTGAGAAAGGTTGGAATAGAGGTTGTAAATTTATCTGAATAATTACAGATGAGAGAATTTAAAGAGAAGTTGAGGAATAATCGCTGGCCGCTGTTTTTTGCCATATTAATCATTTCTGTTCTTGCAATAAGATATTATAGCAATATACGGGAGAGAAACGAACTGGCTGTAAAAGCGGGAAACTGGGACAAGCTTATGCTCGTTATGAAGCAGATTGATGAAAATTATGTTGACTCAATTAAATATGATGAGATAACGGAAACAGCAATTCCGCTTATTCTTGAGAGCCTTGATCCTCACTCTGTCTATCTTCCTCCAAAAGAGCTTATGTCTGCAGAAGAGGAGCTTGAAGGAAATTTTGACGGCATTGGGGTTCAGTTTAATGTTCCTAATGATACTGCAATTATTATTCAGGTTATTGCCGGCGGGCCATCCGAAAGAGCAGGGGTTTTATCCGGGGACAGAATAGTTAAAGTGGGAGAGAAGGTTGTTGCAGGGGTTAAACTTGACCAGGACACACTAGTGGGAATGCTCAAAGGGAAATCCGGTTCAATGGTCAGGCTTGGTTTAAAAAGGGGCAGTTCTAAGAAACTTCTGTATCTGGATATAAAAAGAGACAGAATACCGGTTAAAAGTATAGATGTAAGTTATATGGCCAACGATACACTTGGATATATCAAATTGTCCAAGTTCTCTCGCACAAGTCATAAAGAGTTTCTTGATGCGATAAAAGAACTTAAGAAAAAAGGCATGAAGAGTCTCATCTTTGACCTTAGGGGCAACACAGGAGGATATCTGGATCAGGCACTTTTATTGTCAAATGAATTTCTTTTAAAGGATAATCTGATTGTTTACATGCAGGGACAGCATCGTAAAAGAGAAGATTTTCATGCTGATGGAAGGGGAACCTGCAGAAATATAGGTCTCAAGGTTCTTATCGACGAAGGATCTGCATCTTCCAGTGAGATTTTTGCCGGTGCAATTCAGGATAATGACAGAGGTGTTATAATTGGCAGAAGGTCATTCGGGAAAGGTCTGGTTCAGGAACCAATATACTTTACAGACAAATCAGGAATAAGACTAACAGTTGCAAGATTTTATACACCTACCGGAAGGTCGATACAGAAACCATACTCGAAAGATTACAGGAACGACATTATTGAAAGGTTCAGACATGGAGAAATGTCTGTTGCAGACAGTATTAAGAAAGATAAATCGCTAATGTTCAAAACGCCTAAGGGTAAAATAGTATATGGCGGCGGCGGAATAACTCCAGATATCTTTGTAGGCATTGACACCTCCGGAGTTAACGATTTTCTGATAAAATCAAATGAACAGGGCGTTGTTTTTCGTTTTAGTTCTCAAATGGCAGATATATATCGCGAGCGTTTAAGGAAAATCCAAAACCTTGAAAGCCTTAATCTGTTCTTTGAATCTATAGGATACGAAAAAATGTTTCTGAATTTTGCATCTGCTGCCAAACTTGTTCCAACCAGC
>JAGDMC010000116.1 GCA_017860395.1 Bacteroidota bacterium
ATACCAGTTTCACTGTACTCTGCGCGCCTCGCGCCGCCTCTTTCCACACCTCTCAAATCATCAGCTCCACACCGTATCCGCCCATTGCGGATTCGACCTAAAAAACCATCACAACGCCCTTGCCGATGCAGAGGCCGCTGCAGTCATTGCACTGAAAGCTTTTTTCCAGTCCTGAAATAGATTGACTTACTTCGACGCCAAATGACTTTCGCCTCCAAATGGGGCAAGATAGGTGCTCCTGCGTCGCAGGCCTACGCCTTCGGCGGAAAAGATTTGCCGGCCACAGGGTTATGGTGCGGCTTCGCCGCGAGGTCCATCCTTCGGAAAGATTTTGAGATATGATGTCTCAAAATTTTTAGCAATCATCTAACAATCAGTAATATCCTAAAAACAAAAAGATTGTATTTCTTTTTGTTCTTAGGAAGTATCTACAAAACAGGTCGTTGACTAAAAGCATAGCGGCCGGAACCTCAAGGTTCCGGCCGCCATACTATATTACCAGTCAACTGCTTATCTATATATTACAGCTCAACTGTTGTCGAAACAACCTTGACTTTCTGGGTCATTGGAATGCTCATGTTCTGCTGGCCGCTCACTGTTATGGTAGAGTTCATTTCGGTGTTGCCTTCCGAGTATACGGTAATTGATGCAGCAGGGTCGAAATAGAAGAATCCGGTCACCTCGCCTGTACCTTCAAGGAACAGATCCATGTTCATTTGTTTACCCGATCCTGCAAGTTCCATAGATGATTTATAGCTGATTTTGTAAACATTCTTACCTTCTCTCATCTCTTTGCCAACTAAGGTGTATTCTGTTTCCATGGCTGTTGTCATTAATGACATCGGATTAGAAGGACCGTTGTTAACGGTATCAATCTGTTTTTCATTCCATACTTCGCCTACTTTCACCTCACTTGCAGGGAGTGCCTGTAGTTTCACAAATCCCTGGAAAGAGCCAACTTTCGAAAAATCTTCGGTAGTGTCAATTAGTTTGCCTGATATGGATTTACCGGTCTGGTCGTATTCTGCGCAAATATTTTCCTTTTTAAAATCGCTTTTTTTGACAACGTCTTCTTTGCCCATTGCAACTGTTGTTGCAGATAAGTCAAGAATTGTCACAAGAGCGGTAGCGTTATTTTTCGCATCTACTTTTGAGATTTTGTATTCCGATACAACGCCAACGGTACTTGTTGCCTTTATTTCCTGCCCCATCATAGACTGAACCATCTCGTTAGTGAGGTTCATTGTTGTTTTAAAAGATTTTCCCTCTTTGAAATTATACTTCAGCATAACGGACTCCTGTCCGAATGATGCGTTAGATGCAATTACAAATACGAATAGAAGTGTGAGTGTTAAAAAAACTCTTTTCATTTTTTGATGTGTTAATTATTAATTGATTATTTATTTTTCAGAATCTTGAAATACTTATTATCGTTCGCGATTGACCAGGTTGTCCGGAAAATGAGACGGGAAATTCTGGTCGCCTTTGTGTGGTTAATTGTGTTTGGATTATCCCTTACGGTATGATAGTCTTTATGCAGACCGCTTGTAATATCCACTCCGGAAATGCCTTTTACAAAGAAGTTGTAATGATCGCTACGGCCAAACATATCTTCGCCCGAAGGAACATATTTAAGTCCTACGCTCTCGTTCTCCTTCAGGATTAATGCAGTAAGGTCAGGATTTATTGATGCGCCTTCGATATTGAGAGTGTCGTCTCCGTTACGTCCAATCATGTCCAGATTTAGCATTGCAACTGTTTTGTCCAGTGGGAAAAGCGGATGGCTTGAATAGTATGCCGACCCGTAAAGGCCCATCTCTTCTGCTGTAAACAGAATAAATAGCACGCTTCTGCGTGGTTTTTGCTTCATTGAAGTAAATGCTTTTGCTATTGCCATTACACCGGCAGTGCCTGATGCATTGTCATCTGCCCCGTTATATATGTAATCTTCCCCTGCTTTATGTTCTTTGTTATATCCCACATGGTCGTAGTGTCCGCCGATAACAACCAGTTCGTCACCGGTTTTTTCATCGGTCCCTTTTATAAATCCAACTACATTTTTTGAAGAGTATTCCTTAAATGTGAGTCTGGTAGATAAATCGCAATTGAATCCTGTGAGCGGGAATGAATTTGGCTTAAGTGTTTTGTCTATCGTAATTTGAATCTTTTTTAAAGAATCAACACTTCCAAACAGCTGTTTTATAACATTTTCTCCCACCTGTGCCGTTGGAATTTCGCTGCCGTCTCTTTTATCAAGTTGTATCGGCAGATTATCCTGAGGAAGAAGTTTAGAAAGGCTCGGCCACGGATATCCCTGAGGTTTTAACATTATATGATTAAGCGGGTCGGTAACAAGCAGCAAGCCCGATGCACCATGTTTTTTTGCGTTTTCCAGCTTCGTTGCCAAAAATGAATATTTTGATTCATTCTTCCCTCCAAAAACAGATGTCGTATCGTTTTCTCCCGGCTCGTGCCTTAGAACAAGTACAATCTTTCCCTTTACGTCCAGCCCGTTGTAGTCGTCGTAGTTATATTCCGGAGCAGTGATTCCGTAACCCGCAAAAACAATTTCTGCCTTGGCAGAACCGTTTAAAGTCATTTCAAACGGGATAAAATCGGTTTTAAGCTGATATTGTTTGCTGGTATTGTTACCTGAAATTTTGAGAAAACTGTTTTGAGTATCCAGATTTTGCGAATAAAAACCAACCGTCTGAAAATAGCTTCCATTGATTTTGCCCAGTTTAAATTTTGCAAACTGAGCAGCAATATAATCTGCAGCAACATCGAGTTCTTTGCCCGGAGCCCTCCTTCCAAGGAGAGAATCCGATGCGAGAAAATCTATGTATTCCTTTAACAATTCGTTAGTTATACGGCGTTCCCCTTTCTCAACTTTTTGTGAGAACAGTTTTTCAGGAAACGAGAAACACAGGGTAATAATAATTACAAGTAGCAGTGACCTTTTCATTTCTAAAATGCTTATTGTGTGCAAAATTATATATTTATTTGGGATTTACTCTTTTAAGCATCATAATGTGTAAATAATCCTGCAATACTCTGCTTTGTGGCTGGCCCATCCAAGAGGAAGGGGTAAAAAGAACATTTAAAATAATTTTCTTATCTTTATATAATTGGTAAAACCATTATCCATGGATAAACTTTCATTCACAATTGACTCTGTAATCTTTGACAACATAGTCAAAGGAAAACAAAAGGCTTTTGTAGCAAGCATCAAACCTTCTGAAATCCAGGACTACTTCTGCTATACTCTTGAGAAAAAAATCGATGTTAAATATTTTAACTGCATTGAATTTAAAACCACGACAGCAGACGGGGCAGAGAAATCGGCCCAGTTCAAAATCGGATATGCCGAGATGGATTTCCTTATTCCTAATGAGTTGCTGGACAAGGCAAACGAAGACCTCACTACTCTTTACGACAGCGACCACATGCCCCCTGCCGAAATCGTATTTGAGATAAAGGAAAAACTGGATTAATCTAATTTCAAAATTGCGCCCTACTCTTTTGACTATACATGAAAACCCTCAGCATCAGCATAAAACAGATTTATTTCGACCAGATACTGGCCGGGACCAAAACCATTGAATCGAGAGAAGTGAAACCTTCAAACGCCTCAAAGTATGTATATTTCACAGACCTCGACACCCATAAAGAGTATAAAAACTGGAGCGACATCCCGGACAATGTTGGCAATATATGTGTTGAGCCGGTAATGTACGATTCCATCCGCCTACTCACCGGAGCCTATAAAGGTACACGCCCGTCCTGCACAGTAGAGGTAAAGGGCGCCGAAGTAATTTTCCTTATGGACGACAACGAAGAGCAGGTTTATTACGATGCCGGCGGCATTGAATTTCCGGCACTGGTTGTGGATTATCAGCTTGGTGCAATTCTGGTCTGAAACAGATTCTCCCATTAGGTTTTTTCTTATATTTGTTCAACCCTAAAACCCCTACAAAGTATGGAGAATATTCTTTTGGATCTTTTTGCCGGGGACATTCAAATTGCAAACATCTCACAAACATGGATTGGATTAATGCTTGTTGTGACGCTTGTTTGCTTTATTGTTTCGGAAATCACCCGAAATTACAGTCAGGTGGACAAACTCTGGAGCCTGATGCCCATTGCATACGCAGGAATAACTCTTGCCGGATTTCCGGCATCGCCCCGTTTGTGGCTGATGACAATTCTCGTTGCTGTATGGGGATTCCGCCTGAGTTATAATTTTTCGCGAAAGGGAGGCTACAATAAAATTCCGTGGAGAGGGGAAGAGGATTACCGATGGAAAATAATGCGGGAACAACCTGCCCTTAACGGGCGGTTTCGTTTCGGGATATTTAATCTGCTGTTTATTTCCTTCTATCAGCAACTGCTGATAATGTTGTTTTCAACTCCACTGCTTGTGGCTGCTCAGTTCAACGATAAACCGTTTTCTATTTATGATGCAATCCCAGCCTTGTTTATGGCTGTTTTTATAATAACTGAAACTATTGCAGACAACCAGCTCTTCAGCTTTCAACAGCAAAAAAAGAATCAACGTCCAAAGGAAAACCGCTTTGAAGAGTCGCTAAGGAAAGGGTTCATGTCTCAGGGATTGTTCAGCAGTGTCCGTCACCCCAACTTTGCATCCGAGCAGGCAATCTGGCTGAGTTTTTATTTCTTTAGCGTAGCAGCATCGGGAGACTGGTTAAACTGGACCGCAATTGGTGTTCTTCTGCTGATATTACTTTTCCAGGGCAGCAGCGTACTCACCGAGAACATAAGCCGCAACAAGTATCCCCAATATGCCGCTTATCAGAAAACCGTACCGCGCTTTATCCCCAATCCTTTCCGCCGAAGATAGCACAGGCGGCGGCGTAGAAGGAACTACGCCGCCACCCGCAATAATTATATAATTCTACTTTAAAAAATAAATTTCTAAATCTAAATTTTCATGAAAACCCCAACCCCACTATTCATGATTATCTGCCTGCTCCTGATTTCATCACCGGCAGCATTATCACAACAGAATAAGCAAAAAAGTGCCCCTGAGTGGAAACTCATATGGCAGGACGAATTTAACGGCAAAACTCTTGACAAAACCAAATGGAATGTCCTCACGAGGGAGACAAGCAAGCACGGAGAACTTCAATATTATGTTCCGGACGAAGTATATTTAGAAAACGGTTGTCTCAGAATCCGCAGCCAGGTAAGAGATTTTGGAGACAAGCACTATACCAGCGGCCGTCTTGATACAAAAGACAAACTTGCCATCACATACGGACGATATGAAATACGCGGAAAGCTACCGGTTGGGCAGGGACTTTGGCCCGCATACTGGCTTTATCCTCAAAAGCGCGAATGGGAAATGGAGTATGTCATGAGCGAGGCAGTTGCCAACGGAAAGGAGAGTTCTATTCCCGAACTGCGCCCCTGGTATACCGAAATTGATATTATGGAATTTCTTGGGCACGAGCCTAGCACACTTTACGCAACTTTCCATTTTTATAGCTTCCAGGGTGTCAAAAAATCTTCATCGGCCACATACAGAGGAAAAGTTTCTTATGGCGACGATTTTCACATTTATGCTCTTGAATGGGAAATTGATGCCAT
>JAGDMC010000117.1 GCA_017860395.1 Bacteroidota bacterium
GAAATTGTACCGTAAAATAGAAACAGCGCAGCGACTGCAAGGAGTACTTTCGTTGATTTTCTATGCATCAATATTCGCGTATTTGGCGTGAGTTTCAATAAATTCCCTGCGAGGAGGAACCTCGTCGCCCATGAGCATCGAGAAGATCCTGTCGGCCTCGGCAGCATTGTCAATGGTAACTTGTCTAAGGAGTCTTGTGCCCGGGTCCATTGTTGTATCCCAAAGCTGAATTGCATTCATCTCTCCGAGACCTTTGTATCTCTGAACATGAAGCCCGCTCTCTTTTCCTTTCCCAATCTGTTCAATAGCTTCTTTGCGATCATCTTCGGACCAGCAGTACTGTTCCTGTTTTCCCTTTTTAACGAGGTAGAGAGGAGGGGTGGCAATATATACATATCCGTTTTTGATGAGGTCCTGCATATATCGGAAGAAGAATGTAAGTATCAGGGTGTCGATGTGACTGCCGTCTACGTCCGCGTCGGTCATTATTATAACCTTGTGATATCTGAGTTTTGATATATTTAGTCCCTTACTGTCGTCTTCGGTTCCAATTGTTACACCGAGGGCAGTATAAATGTTCCGGATTTCTTCGTTTTCAAAAACCTTATGCTCCATGGCTTTTTCAACATTGAGGATTTTACCTCTTAACGGCAAAATTGCCTGAAAGGCTCTGTCGCGGCCTGTTTTAGCAGTACCGCCCGCAGAATCCCCCTCAACAATGAACAGTTCGCATTTTGAAGCATCTCTTTCGCTGCAGTCTGCAAGTTTGCCGGGAAGTCCGGCGCCGGACATAACAGTCTTCCTTTGCACCATTTCACGGGCTTTGCGGGCTGCGTGGCGTGCAGTTGCTGCAAGAATTACTTTGTCAACAATATTTTTGGCATCCTTAGGATTTTCCTCCAGATAGTTTTCAAGCGCAGTAGTAGTTGCCTGAGAAACAGCTGCCATAACTTCCGAGTTTCCGAGCTTGGTCTTTGTCTGTCCCTCAAACTGAGGTTCGGCAACCTTTACGGAAATTATTGCTGTAAGTCCTTCGCGGAAGTCGGCTGCGTCAATTTCAAATTTAAGTTTTGAAAGCAGACCGTTTTTATCGGCATAGTTTTTAAGGGTAGTGGTGAGTCCCCTGCGGAAACCGGAAAGATGTGTTCCTCCCTCTATTGTGTTGATGTTGTTTACATAGGAGTGAATGTTTTCGGAAAATCCCGTGTTGTATTGCATTGCAATTTCTATAGGTATTCCGGCCTTGTCTCCCTCCAGGTAAATTGGTTTTTCCGTGAGTTTTTCACGAGTTCCGTCGAGATATTGAACGAATTCAAGAAGCCCAAGTTGAGAAACAAATGTCTCCTGACGGGCTCTTATCTCACTTCCGGTTTCTGTTTCAATTTCTGTGTCAATATCGTCATTTTTACCCTCTTCGCGCAAATCGGTGATAGTAAGTTCTACCCCTTTATTCAAAAAAGCGAGCTCCCTTAAACGGGTCGCCAGTATATCGTAATTGTATGTTGTTCCCAGATGGAAGATTTCAACATCGGGTTTAAAAGTAATTACGGTACCTCTTCTGTCCGATTCTCCTATTGTTTTAACAGGATACATCGGGATGCCCTTTTCAAATTCCTGAATGAAGTGTTTTCCCTCACGGAAAACCTCAGCGGTAAGGTGCGAAGAAAGTGCATTTACGCACGATACGCCAACTCCGTGAAGACCCCCGGAAACCTTGTATGAGTCTTTGCTGAATTTACCTCCGGCATGCAGAACGGTAAGTACAACCTCAAGAGCCGAGCGGCCCTCTTTTTCGTGCATATCGGTTGGGATACCCCGCCCGTCATCTGTAACTGAAACAGAATTATCCGGATTAATTACAACTTCTATATGTGAACAGTAACCTCCAAGAGCCTCGTCTATTGAATTGTCCACAACCTCGTAAACAAGGTGGTGGAGACCCCTGCTGCCAACATCGCCAATATACATCGACGGACGTTTCCGTACTGCCTCTAAACCTTCTAATACTTGAATACTGTCAGCAGAATATAAACTGCTGTCAAAAGCGGATTCGTTTTCCTTCATCTTAAAGCGTTCTCATTTAAAGAAGGCAAAGTTAATGAAAAAGCAGAAAAAAACCTAATAATTCGCAATAAATTATTAGGTTTTTTTTATGAATTAATGAATTGAATTTTAGAGAGTTATAATCACTCCCCCGCCTGCGTTTATGCCAATCCCCTTGTAATTTGTGAAATATGACTCCTGTGCATTAAGCAAATTGTTTATTTTCAGGTAAAAAGAGAATCTTTTATTGTATACATATGTGGCATTCAGGTCAATAAGGGCAAATGACTTGATGAAATATTCGTTTGTTCCGTTGGGCGGTGCAGGTGTAAATTCCTTAGGCAGGGCAGGGGTTTTTGACCTGTATGCAAGGTCCGCTTCGAATATGAGACGTTCTCTCCAGCTATATCTTGCAAATGCCTTAAGCTCAAATGGCGCATAGTGGTATGAAGGGATTGAATCGGTGCGGGTGTAGTAGTTGTACTCTGCACTCAGGCCACCTTCAAAATCTTTGGATTTCCATGACATTTCCGCACCTGCATTAATCTTTTCCTGACCGGCATAACTTGCAAGAAACGCATTCCTTATTCCGTATAAGGCATTATCGTCATAGGCGCTGAAAAATATCTGGTCGCGGAATTTTGTATAACCGCCCCATACATGGTATGAAAAACGGTCAGCCACTTGTCCCTTAAATCCGAGTTTTGCGGCAATTGGTATTTTTATGTTCTTCACAGGGGAAGAAGGGGCCGCCCACGGATTTGTTGAAAGTAAATCACGGTATGTAAGAAACTTATTATCTCCGTCCAGGCCGGCATAGAACCACAGATTGTCTTTTATGAGCTCTATTGATGCTGTACCTTTGAAAAATATGTTAAAACCTTCGTTATTTGGCTCCCACCATTTGTTTATCTTCACTCCTGCCTCGAAAATCCAACGGTTTTGAGTGAAAAGATATCTTGGGTTTACAGTAAGGTTCCTGCGATCCATAGAAGTGGAAAAACGGGAGTTTGCAGTTTCAAAATTTACGCCTACAAGAAATTTATGGTATTCTCCGAATCCGGGGCCAAAATCGGCTTTAAGATTAAGGTATTTTTCCGTCATTCCTGTATAAGGCATAATGCTTATAAGCGGGTCGGGAGTATAATTTTTTGTATAATTTGCTTTGTCCGAAAGCTGTTTGTATTCTACTTCCAGCCTGTAATTAAAAGCCTTTGGAGAAGGATTTACAGACATTACAAAGAATCCTCCGCCAACAGTGTTTGAAGTATGCGAAAGAGAATCCAGCATATATTTGTTGGTATAATCCCCAGCCTTTTTCAAAGGAAATAAAACCGGTACCGGCAAGAGTGGATAAACTCCGTTGAACTCAAGTTGATATGCAGGGAATCCGTAGTAGCTTCTCAGTTTGTTGTCAAAGGCAAAATTTATTCCTGCTTTTCCCTTCTTCCAGCTGTATTCGAATTCTGTTCCTATGCTGTTGTTGTAATATGGAGCTGCAATTTTTGGATTTACACCGCCCACAGGTAAATACATTTCATTCTCCAGCGGAGCTTTGCCCAGATAAGAGTCGTGCTTGCCAAAAAGAATGAGGGACAGCCCTTGTGGAAGGTTTGGCTGATAGAATATGTCAAGGTGCGGGTTAACCGGCATCTGCAGCCCTAAATCGGCAAAGAAAACAGGATATTTCGATTTGTCTTTCCTCTCTATTTGAGCAGAGGGGAGTGGCGAAAACTCATAAAGATCCTTAACCGGTTTGTTGAATAACGAGTAGTTAAAATTGAGGTTGAAATTCGCAATTGTATCTGCAAAGTTCGTGTTGAGCCTGCTCTTTTGAATTTCGGTGAGCCTTCCGTCAAATTCGCGCCGGACCTCAAGAGTAGGGTCAATTTTCTGTTGAGCAACTGCTTTGTATGAGGTCCCGGGAAGAAAAATTATTACGGATACTATTGCAACCCTTAACATTAATTTTATTTGTGAATTAATCATAGTATGGTTTGCTGATTTATTTTTTTGGGATATTCTTTTCTATTTTGGCAAGACGCATACGGATCTGATCCGCAATGTCGTCGGTTCCTTTTGCTGTGTATGATTCAAGTATGCTGTTGTATGTCGCCTCTGCCTGAGACCAGTTTTCCTTTTCGGCATAAGTGTCGCCAAGAAGGATAAAGCATTTTGCAAGCCAGTAGGATTGAGGTGTACGCGAATCGGAAAATGCAAAAGTCTCCTTCTCTACGCTATTGAAATCGCCGTTGTCGAAAGAGTTTGATATTAAAAGGTATGCGCTTTCTGCTCCCTCCGGTGTCATTTTGTTTTTTGACAGTTCCTTGAGAATTGGAAGTGCTTCCGCTCTCTCTCCCAGTGTATACAGCGATTTTGCGATAATATAGTTTACTCTTGTTCTTGAGTTCTCGGCAAGAGAGCGCGTGTCAATTCTCTTCCCTTCTGCAACTGCGTTTTCCCACTGACGATCCATGAAGAAAGAGTTGAGCCTTCCCATCTGGGCCTCGGTGCGGTTGTTCTCCAGCCTGGCAATGAGCATAAGCGAAGAATAGCCTTCAAGTGCCTGTTTGTAATTTTCGAGTTTGTATGAAAGGTTGGCATAATTTAAAGTTGCCAGTTCCAGAAACGAGCCCTCGCCGTTCTCCATTACCTTTTTAAATGAGTCAATGGCAAGCTCGGGCTTACCTATTTTGTTATATGATTCTCCAAGGTAGAAGTATGCCTGCGACCTCTTTGAACTGTTGGGGTGGCGGGAAATAAAAGAGGTGAGTGAAGCAACCGCAGCCGAATAGCTGCCGGAAAGATATTGCTTTTCGGCAGAGTTGAATATCATTAGTTCGCGGTCGTCTGTGTTGCGTGTTTTAGAAAGGCCGGACTGGTCCAGATAGTCAAGAAAACCTTCTGCTTCGCCTCTCTCCTGATAGATGTTCTCAAGACCTGCAATTGCATTTTGTGCCTCCTGAGACTGCGGACTCACCGCCAGTATTTGTTTGTAGTATTGAATTGCTTCATCATTCTGGTTTTGGTTTAGCGCAATGAGGCCAAGTTCCAGAAGAGCCTTGGGATAATAGCTGCTTTCCTGATAGCGGCTGCCAAGTTCCTTGAAATAGACTTTTGCCTGAACATTTTCTCCTGTTTGAACAAGGGTCCTGCCAAGTTCATAAAGCACTTCGGGATATAGTTTGCTGTTTTCTCCGTTTTGAAGGACAGCTTTTAGTATTTCAACTTTTTTTGCATCGTTTCCAAGAAGACCCTGAGCAACCGCCATCTGATAGTTTGCATATACATATGCATTTATGTCGCTTCGCGATATCTGGCTGAACAATTCGGTAGCC
>JAGDMC010000014.1 GCA_017860395.1 Bacteroidota bacterium
CTCTTTTTGAGCCATTTATTAAGGGAACCGACCAGGGAGTCGGAATTGGACTCTCAATTTCTCAAAGCATTGCAGGTTCTCATGGCGGCTGGATTGCTGCAGGAAACAAATCCGACGGTTCCGGAGCTGTTTTTACATTTTATTTACCTATTATAAATTAACTGACATACCAGACTTTTCATATGCATAAATTACTTATTGTCGACGACGAGCAAAGCGTCAGGTACTCATTCAAGAAACTGTTTAGCTCGTCCAGCTACAAAATATCAGAAGCAGGCAATGCCGACGAAGCAATTGCAGTCTTCAACAAAGAGAAGCCGAATCTGGTGATTCTGGACATTGAGATGCCCGGCAAAGATGGTATTCAGGTATTAAAAGAAATAAAGGAACTGTCTCCAAAAACTCCGGTAATTATAATAACAGCTTATGGTTCCGGCGACCGGGTTATAAAGGCTATGAAATACGGAGCGTATGAATATGTTGAAAAACCTTTCGACATTCCCCGGCTGATATTTATAATTGAAGATGCGCTTAAAAACTCCAGTACAGAAGAAGTAAAACCGGCCGAAGATCCTCACAGGAGAAAGACTGCCCCATTCAACCGGGAAGAGACAATAGTAGGCGAAAGCAATGCTATTAAGGAAGTATTTAAACTTATAGGCAGGGTGGCGACAAGTGATGCAAGCATACTCATTGTGGGAGAAAGCGGAACCGGAAAAGAACTTGTGGCCAGAGCCATTCACAAATACAGCGACCGGGCAAACAAACCCTTTATTGCCATTAATTGTGCCGCAATTCCGGAGCCGCTTCTGGAAAGTGAACTTTTCGGTTACGAGAAAGGAGCTTTTACCGGAGCCGAAAAACAAAAATCCGGGAAGTTCGAAGAAGCCAACGGCGGCACCCTTTTTCTGGACGAAATAGGCGATATGAGCCTTTCCCTTCAGGCAAAACTTCTCAGGGTCCTTCAGGAGGGAACAATAGAGCGTCTCGGCAGCACAAAAGCTATTACGGTCGATTCCAGAATTGTAGCTGCAACCAACCGCAACCTCGAAAATGACATTATCAGCAAGGCTTTCCGGGAAGATTTATATTACAGGCTCAAGGTTATAACCATATCCCTGCCTCCTTTGAGGATGAGGAAAGATGACATCCCGCTGCTCACTCAGCACTTTCTGGTAAAACATTCCAGGGGGTCCAGAAATGAAAATCTTTCACTTCCTCCCGAGTCGATGCAACGCCTTACAGATTACCACTGGCCCGGCAACATACGGGAACTCGAAAATGTTATAAAACGTGCAATAATACTTGCAAAAGGTAATATCATAAGCCCCGATCTTCTGTTTGAAGGAATTGAAAAGCCTGTTATTCAAAACACAAGTGAAAGGACAAAGCTTTTTGCATATCTCAACCAGCAAATTGTAGCCAGCGAGGGCGAGATTTATAAGCTCGCTATTGAAGAGTTTGAAAAGGATTTGTTGCAGTGGGCATTAACAAAATCTTCCGGGAATCAGCTCCAGGCCGCAAAAATGTTGGGAATATCCAGAGTCATGCTCCACGAACGGATGGAAAAATACAAGCTCAGGGAAAACAATTAATTTCCTTCGTTAAACCCGGGTTGCAAACTTTATTTGCACCCTGCAAATTTTATTTACAACAAATAAGGCAGATGGTTTGGACCATCTGCCTTATTTCGTTGATATTGTACCCTTTAACCAAAAGAGCCAATTTCATTATAATAAAGCTGGATATTTAATACCGTTGTAACTATTTGTATGTCTTTTTGTTATCGACTTTGGCACCCCTTTTGCTGAAGGTTGTCTGGAAAATAACAACTTTTAATATTTATATCAAAATGAAAAAAATTCTAGTTCAAATTTCTACAGTACTCCTTATGGCAGTATTAGTAGTTGGTTGCTCAAAAGCACCTAAAGCCGAATTGGCCGCAGCTAATGCAGCTATTGACTCTGCTAAAGTAGTAGAAGCAGATCGTTACATCCCTACCGAATTCAACGCTCTTCAGGATTCATTGAACGCTGTAAATGTTTTGATCGAAACTGAAAAATCTAAATCATTCTTCTCACGTGACTACAAAGTTATCAACGAGAAACTTGTTGCAATCACAACCGAAATAGGTGCTCTTAAACCTAAAGCAGAAGAACGCAAAGCTCAGGTTCGCACAGAAGTTCAGGACACTCTTGCAATCCTTACCACTTTGATTCAGGAAGACAAAGACCTGCTTGTTAAAGCTCCTAAAGGCAAAGAAGGCAAAGCTGCTCTTGAAGCAATTCAAAACGACGTTACTGTATTAGACGCTTCAGTTGCTGAGATTAACACCCTTATTACAAATGGCGACTATCTTACTGCTCAGGACAAAACCAGCGCAGCAAAAGTAAAAGCTCTTGCAATTAAAGAAGAACTTAGCACAGCAATTTCTAAGAGAAGAAGATAATTAACCGGATTTTCAGTTAATTTGTATTCGTAAAATTATAAAGCCCTTTTTTTAAAGGGCTTTATTTTAAATCCATTATAATGCATTTTCATAAAATCAGGAAAAAGTTATTCTTTATCGTTGGTACAATTCTACTCCTTGTAATTATTGCATGGGTAGTTTCTTTGTTTTTTCAAAATCCTCCTACCGAAAAAATTGAAGCCGGACGCAAGGCAATTGCCGAGGCCATTAAGGAGGAAGCCGAAGTTTATTCAGCTCCCGAGCTTAATCTTGCCCGCAAAAACTGGGAAGATGCAATGAACGACTGGAAGGAAAACAACGACAAAACACCAATAGCCCGAAATTATGAAAGAACCATTATCCTGGCCGATTCGGCAATAGCGAATGCCCAAAATGCCATAAAAAACTCGGTTCAGAGAAAGATAGAGTTCCGCAGGGAAATTGAAAAAAGCCTGCCGGTTCTCCGAAGTAAAATTGCCTTCATAAAGACCGCAAAAGAAAAGTTGCCCCTGAATCACAACGTCTGGAAGAAATTCACACCGGCCATTTTAAAAATGGAAGAGGTAGAATCGGCGTTCAAACGCAATGACCTCTTTTCCGCCAAAAAAAATCTTGAATCTCTCACTGCCAGTGTAAACGAAATTGAACGGCAAACCACCGAACTTTTAAACAAATATTTCAGCAGCTATCCAGAGTGGCTTAAACTTGATGCCGAAATGAGGCAAAGATCCAGGGCGAACGGTTCTGTGAGTGTTTTGGTGGATAAGTTTTCAAAGAAATGCATTGTATACAAATCCGGTAAAAAAATCAGGGAATTTGATGTTGAACTTGGCGTTAACTGGCTGGGGCATAAAATACAGCAGGGCGACCGTGCAACTCCTGAAGGCAAATATTCCATTACATCAAAGAAAGCCGGAAGAAACACTGTTTATCACAAAGCGCTTTTAATAAACTTTCCTAATTCTGCCGACAGACAAAGGTTCAATAACCAAAAGGCCAGCGGAAGCATTTCTAAAAATGCCGTCATTGGCGGAGCAATTGAAATTCACGGAGGAGGAGGCAAAGGAATTGACTGGACAGACGGTTGTGTGGCCCTAAGAAACAGAGATATGGACAACCTTTATGCCCTTTGCTCTGTTGGAACACCTATAGCTATTGTGGGGTCACTTGTACCCCTGGAAAAAATCTTTGATTTAGTTCCTCATTAAAAAAATTATTCATATATTTCGATTATGGAAAAGCCTGAAAAAAAGAATATTTTACTGATTCTGCTGGCATTCTTTATCACAGTCTGTGTCATTTTTCTTTGTCTTGCAAAATCGCAGACATTAAAAGAGGTTGCCATCTCTTTTTACAGTTACCGCGACTCTCCCGGGGACCTTGCACAAAAAGACTCCGTACAGCTTACAAAGCAAATTAAAGAGACTCAGAGGAGAATTTCCGTATTGCAAAAAAGAATTGAAAATCTTGCTCCGGCAACTCCTTATCTGATTATCAATACTACAAAGAACACATTTGTCCTGCGCACAAAAAAGGATATTATCAGGGAAGGAATATGTTCTACCGGCAGTTATATATTGCTGGATGCGGGCGAAGGTCAGCAGTGGATTTTTAAAACGCCTAAAGGCCAGATGCGCATTTTGGGGAAAATCACGAATCCTGTATGGATCAAACCGGACTGGGCTTTCATTGAAGAGAGCCTGCCTGTTCCATCAAAAAACGACCCCGAACGCCGTGAGCCCGGGTCGCTTGGAGATTACGCGCTTACTCTTGGAGACGGATATATGATTCACGGCACTCTTTATCAGCGCTTTTTAGGCCTTCCTGTCACTCATGGTTGCGTGAGACTGGGCGACGACGATTTAAAAACCGTATTCAACAATATGGAAATAGGATCTAAAGTTTTCATCTTTTAGCGGCTTACAAAATGAAAAAACTAAATATCTCAAAAAAAACCATTATCACCTTTCTTGCATCTCAGATTGCTATTGTCGTGGTAATATTCATTTTGTTTGATTTGATTCCTGTTACAAGGGAATACAGCACAATTTCGGATAAAGTGAGTGAAAGAGGGGTAAATACAACCGCTCAGCTGTCAAAAGAGAGATCAAACTTAATTGACATGGTTCGGATAAACGAACATCACGAGTCGTATCTGCGTAATGCCCTTAAACTTTCAAAAATCGATTCAATATCACTGTTGATAGACCTGCGGGACAGTCTGGCTATTCTTTCTTTAAAGGGCGTTTCTATTTTCGAATCTAAAATTTCCAAAATACAAATCAATAAAGGGCTTAAAAAGCTACCCGATTTCCTGCGCGACAGCCTGTATTCGGGGCCGCTTCAGGTAACCGAAGACCTGTCGAGTATTGAGAAGTTTCCAATTGTTGTAAAAAAACCGGCCAAAGACACGAGTGAAGTGAACAAGACCGAGGCCGCTCCTACTATTCCTAAACAAAATGATGTTTTTGTTCTGATGGCTTTTGACAACAATATGATTCTCGAAATTGACCAGCAGGAAAACAAACTTGCAGGCAGCCGTTTCGCGTACATGAATTACAAAAGGCAACATATGAACTGGTTTATGTCAAGAAACATCTGGTCACTTTTCGGATCCGGCCAATGGGGATATATATATCAACTCAAAATAGAGATTCCGAGGGAAGACGCAGGATCAATATACAGGGCATTGCCAATTAAGCCGTTTGTACTTGTAAGGTATTAGTAACCTTAAGTTTTACAGATGATGCTCCGGTTCCGATAATGCTGCACCTATTGCGGTAGTATATTCTGCATCATGAGGAAATTCAAAATGTATATTGTATAACCCGGAAATATTTTCAAGAATTTTCTGTCCTATTCGGTTGTTGCTTCCGTTTCCTGTAACAAGGACAATATCGATATTTCTGCTTTTAGCTGCAAATACCGAAATCATGCCAATAACCTGATAAACCATATTGATTACACCCAGTGCAACATCCTCCTTTGTTGCATTATCCAGCATCTTGCCAAAATTTGAAGCAGTCGATTTTTTGTTCAGAAAACTTATATCCAGGTCCGAAATATCTTCGATGAGCAGGTCTACATTCTGAAGGTTTCCTTCGTCAGCCATTTTTAGAATATTGTCAAAAGTTGAAATGTTTATAAGTGCTTTTGACAATCCTGTTATTGTACCTCCACCTATGCCGGTACCTCCGATGTGTGTTATTTTATTCTTGTTTGCTTCAATTATGGATGTGCCGGTTCCAATGTTTGATATAATTATGTTCTCTTTTTTTGAGAGGAACATGCCGCCTATGCCAATTGCGGTGATTTCATCAATCTTATGGGTGGTAATCCCGAAGATATCGTCCTTTATTTTCAGGGCACCTGCTCCTGTAATGATTATTTTGTCTACAGAAGATATTTTGAGGTTGCTTTCGATAACTATCTTTCCCAAAGCACCGGTTGCAGATGTTACAGCATCAAAAGCCTTGGTTTTAACAGTTTTAATTACCTCGCCGTTTTGAACGGCTACTGCTTTAGTAGTCGTGCTTCCAATGTCTATTCCTATAATCATTCTTTCTACGTTCAAATATCATATCAAAGATAATGGAAAAGATAACCTCTGCCAGAGTTTTTATCTATTTTTGTACAAATCCTACCTATGAAAATCATTCAAAAAACGCTCCTGCTTCTTGCAATACTAAGCACGACTGCTTTATATCCCAATTCTTTCGACAAAGCTTTAAAAGCTATAAACATTAACGAAATAAAGCAATTAACAATTGAGCTCTCTTCCGATAAATATCAGGGCAGACAAACCGACACGGATGGGTCAAGACTGGCTGCGAAATATATTG
This sequence comes from Bacteroidota bacterium, assembly GCA_017860395.1. Classification (GTDB taxonomy): domain Bacteria; phylum Bacteroidota; class Bacteroidia; order Bacteroidales; family UBA932; genus Bact-08. Next base: position 6,292 of record JAGDMC010000014.1, read on the forward strand.
ATTCTGTGCTGATGTCAATTGGATACAACCCGGTAAGGCAGAATTTCTACAGTAGCAGGATAGACAAGAATGTATCAAATATCCTTGCAAGAATTGACGGAAAGGATACAAACAGCTTTGTAGTTATTGGAGCCCACTACGATGGGCTGGGAGTTGTGAATGGTGAAATTTACCATGGGGCCGATGACAATATAAGCGGAGTTGCAGCGGTAATGACTCTGGCAAAAATGTATAAGAACAATGGAGTTAAGCCTGCAAAAACAATAATATTTGCATTCTGGGACAGGGAAGAGGAAAATATTTTAGGATCGAACTACTATACTTCAAATTTCTACAAACCGGAAAGAATCTCTCTTTATATGAATTTTGATATGGTGGGCAGGGCAAACAACGGTGACCTGTTTCCCGAAGTGAGTTATGCATGGAACAACAATTACCCCTACTTAAAAACTATCTGCAGGAAAAATCTGCACAAAGCCCTGCCTAAAAAGAACCAAAGCCTTGATATAACTTACGAAGTGCGTTGGGGAGACGGAAAAGGCGGGTCCGATTATATTGCCTTTTCCAGGTTCAATATTCCATACATCGCATGGATGGAGGTTAATATGCATCCCGATTATCACAAACCTACCGATACTTCGGATAAAATCAGTTTTGTCAAACTCGAAAGGGTAATCCGGCTTTCGTATTATATTTCGTTCAATTTGCTGTGCTTTCGCCCGTAGAGGAAGTAGAGCACCAGCCCTATAACCATCCACACAGTAAATCTTATCCAGTTGCCCAGCCCGAGTTCCGAAATGAGGTAAATATTGGTAAGCAATCCAAGAACAGGAATTAACGAGAACTCCTTTCGTATTGCATAATATATTATGATTACGGACGATACAATAAAGCCCCATACCGGGATTTTATAATTAAGATTATCCAGAGTGAAAAAGTTTGTAATGCTTTCAAAATTAAAAAAGAGAGCAATAAACAAAACGATTCCAATTATCGGTGGTAAAAATTTACGGCTGTTATAGTATGGAACTCGGAAACCCCTTGGCTTTCCGTTTAATTGGGCTGCCTTTTCGTCCTCGACCTTTGTGTTGGATTTTTTGGAGCCATAATCGTCTTTGTCAATAATGAGTATTCCCCCGCAAACCACAATAAACGCAAATAGAGTACCTATGCTGGTTAAATCGGTAACTTCTGTAAGGTTCAGAAAAAGAGATGGCAATGCTACAAAAAAGCCGGTTACAACGGTTGCATATGAAGGAGTCTTAAAGCGTTTATGAACCTTGGAAAAGCGCTTTGGCAAAAGACCGTCCCTGCTCATACTCATCCATATCCTGGGCTGTCCAACCTGAAATACCAGCAAAACGCTGGCCATTGCAACAATCGCACTCACAGCAATAACGCCCGATAGCCAGTTCAAATCCAGTTTCTGGAATACAAATGCCAGAGGGTCCCCAACTGCAAGCTCAGTATAACTAACCATGCCGGTAATTACCAGACTTATGGCAATATACAGCGCGATGCAAATAATGAGACAATAAAACATCGCTCTTGGAAGGTCCTTCTGAGGATTCCGGCACTCTTCCGCGGTAGTTGATATTGCATCGAATCCAATAAAGGCAAAGAATACAGCCGAAACTCCCTTCAAGACTCCGCCCAGCCCGTTTGGCGCAAAAGGTGACCAGTTGTCGGGGTTAACATAAAATGAACCGACAGTAATAACCAATATAAGAATCAGAATCTTTACAGCCACCATGATATTGCTTGCAACTTTTGTCTCATATATACCCACATATACAAGAACGGTAATGAGAACAACAATTGAAAAGGCTGGTATATCTGCAATAAGATGCAATCCGAATATCTGAGGGGCCTTTGTCCAGGCCATAAAAGAGTCTTGCAAAGAAGTAGTAAGTGAACCAAAATCGGTACCCGAGGCCATTAGTGATGTTGCTTCCCGGAATCCGTGCGAGGCCGAGAAATAGTCCATTGTGAGATATTCAGGAACAATGAGCCCAAACCCTTTCATCATCCCGGCAAAATAGTCGGACCAGGATATTGCAACAGCCATATTGCCAACCGCATACTCCATTATAAGGCTCCAGCCTATCACCCATGCAATGAGTTCTCCAAAACTCACATAGGCATAGGTATAAGCACTGCCGCTGATTGGAATTCGAGAGGCAAATTCTGCATAACACAGGGCCGAAAAGCCACAGGCGATTGCAGTAAATATAAAAAGGAGGGAAACAGCAGGGCCACCGTTGTATGCTGCATTTCCTATAGTGCTGAATATTCCGGCTCCAACAATGCCGGCAACGCCTAATGCAGTAAGATCAAGTACAGTAAGATTTTTATTAAGATGGGTTTGCCCTTCGGTGCCGCTGGAATTGCTGATTATTTGCGATAAGGACTTTTTACGTGAGTATGCCTGAAACATCAGTAAGTATATAATATTTCTTATTCGTAATTAATTGGGTACAATTTACGACTATTTTTTACTTCTTCAATCCCGGGTTTATTTATTAATGCTGCCAATTATATTATAGAAGTCCTTTTCGGCGAAATTCTGCAATCCTTCACTTTGCAGCAATACCATTTTTTGCATGTTTATATCGGACCACTTTGATAGTTTAAACTGGCCGTTTGATTTTTTAATCAGGAGTAATTCGTTGTTGTAGAATGTACCCGTTTCATAAATGTCATATTCTACATTTGCAACAACTATAAAACTGCCGCCTTCGTTACTCACCGATTCAATTTTAACCAGTTTGACAAGATAACGGCTATTATTTATACCTGAAAGAATTTCTACCCGTTTGTTTGAATATACGGCATTCGAATCGAGCAGAGAATTAAATTTTGAGAGGTCAAGTTTTGTACTGTCTGTACTGTTGATTTTCCCGCTTTCGTTCCCGGGTTGCTCTAAAGAAGAGTAGAATCTTTGCACAAATTCGTTTACTTCATATATTTCGTACTTTTTCTGAAGTGCAACAATTTGATTGTTTTTTTGCTCAATCTCCTTTTTCAATTTTGAAATCTCGCCTGAAGTTGAACTTTGCTGGTATTCTATTTCGGAAAATTTTTGCGTGATAGTTTTAAGCTCGCTTTCGAGTTTCGAGTTTGTGTCTTTCAAAACCAAAAATTTTGATTCATAGAGTTCAATGTCATCCCCAAGAGCCTTGATGGTTGAATCCCGCTTAATTATTCCGGCATTCAGTCCTTTAATCGCAGACTCCTTAGCCTTAATATCTTTTTCGTTACTGAGTACAACTGCATTCAGACTGTCCACCCTGGAGGTTAACGTTGCAATCTGTTCCTTTCTGTTTTGTGCAGATATACTTACTGAAATAATAGTAAATAGTATTATGAGATAATTTGTTTTCATATAGTACGATTTAAATGTCTATAACTATTTTCAAAACAATCCGTTTTAAAGTTATAACATTAATCAACTACTTATACAAATTTCTCGCTTTTTTTGAATAACAATATTCTGGATATTATTGCAGTAGCTTTATTCTGTTTGTCTCTTCAAAGTATTTGAAGTACATAAAGAGCTTGAAGTTGAATTCAATATTGTAAGGAGTGAGAATATCATAATCTATGTTGCTGCCCATCCTCCGGTCACCTTTGATGTAGCGCCTGTTCCACTCCTGAACATAGCGACTGTTCATCGACTGGAGATATTCATTTGAGTACTGATTTGCAGAATACCCGCGGCTGCTCAGCCAGTAATCGAATCCCACATCAAATACAATAAGCTCATATTCGGTGGAATCTTTGACATCCGAATTGCCTTTTATTCCCAACCTGGCGGCATCGGAAGACGGCACGACTCTCTGCGAAAAGCATGAAAAGAGAAGGGCCATAAACAATGCCAGTCCTGCGAATTTAATAATCCCTTTCATCTTTTATCTGATTTTAATTAATACTGTAATAACAAACCTGAAACAGGTTAAGTTCACAGGAAGGGGTCAGTTTGTTGTGTCGTCATGCGGGATTCTTCTGTTTTTTAAACTTTTCACCCTTGTGAATTTCAAATCATTAATTTTGATTTTAACAGAATCCGAAGGAACCGGGGCAAACTCTTTTCCGCTGTAAATAATTTCGGATCTGGCGAGCAAAGGCACCTCTTCCACACTTACGTTTGTAGAATCCAGACCCAGATAATTAACGTCTGTCATACCTATTTTTCGAATCCAGAAGTAGGCATTCATTATTAACCTGCGTACCTGATTGAAATCATAGTCCTTATTCTGGACGCGTTCAATTACAATATAGCGGAAGTCACTCAAAACATTATACTCCCGTAAAGAAGGATAATTGCTTATCATGTCTACCTTATGGTCGGACATGAGTTCAAACAGTATGTTGTGGAAATAGAGATTGGCTTTCACCGGCACTTTGAATCCCATTCTCATGTCTATACGTATGAGCACACCCGGAATAATTTGCTTTACCTCATATTCGGTAATGTTTGGATCATCCACTATATCAACATGAAGAAGCCAGTATGTATCGGCTCGCTTTGGCTGTTTGCGCAGCATGGAAAACAGAATCTTGTTCTCGATTTCTGTGCTAAAGTTGGCGTGTGTAATATATACAAGGTTTGTTGCATATTTTGGCACCGTCTTGTCTTTAGAGAGAGCTTTAATTACAGGCAGATAATCCTTGATATTTACAAAGGTGATAAAGCTGTTCTTAATGCGACGTCCTTTGCTCCATATATACATGACAAATGCAAAAATGCCCGCTATAAGAAGGGTTATCCATCCTCCGTTTCTGAACTTTGTAAGGTTGGCTGCCAAAAAAGAGAATTCTATTGTAAAAAACAGGACACCTATCAATATCTGCAAATAAAGAGGAAACTTATTCCGCAAATAAAACATAAGCAAAACGGTTGTCGTGAGCATGGCAATGTTGATGGCAAGACCATAAGCTGCCTCCATCCCCGACGATTCCCTGAAGAAAAGCACAACGAAACAACAAGACAAATACAAAACAGTATTAATCAGGGGTATGTACATCTGACCCTTTTCGTTTGCAGGGTAATTGACCCGAACTTTTGGAAAGAAGTTCAGAGAAATAGCCTCGCTGATAATGGTATATGACCCGCTGATTAAGGCCTGACTTGCTATAATTGCTGCTGCTGTTGCCACAAATATCCCTGGAATCAGAAACCAGTCCGGCATCATTTCATAAAACGGGTTTACATTTTGAACAATATTCTGCGGATGGGTAATTATCCATGCGCCCTGTCCGAAATAGTTCAGCAGCAGGGTTGCCTTTACAAATATCCATGAAATACGGATATTGCGTATACCGCAATGGCCAAGATCGGAATAGAGTGCCTCCGCACCTGTCGTACAAAGGAAAACAGCACCAAGCAAAACAAAACCGTTTGGGTATTCGGCAAGGAGGTTTATTGCATAATAGGGATTGACCGCCATCAATACCTCCGGAAAATATATGATTTGAGAAATGCCAAGCACTCCAAGCATAGAGAACCAGAAAAACATAATGGGGCCAAATGATTTACCCAGAAATGAGGTTCCAAACTGCTGGATGGCAAACAATACTGTGAGAATAACAAGGACAACCGTAACTACGGGAATCTCCGCATTAAAGAGCCTGAGCCCCTCGACGGCAGAGGTAACTGTGATAGCCGGTGTAATTACGCCATCGGCAATGAGGGCGCAACCTCCTATAATTGTAATTAAGGATATCCAGCTATTTTTCTTTTTCAGGAGAGCAAAAAGAGCCATGATGCCACCCTCTCCCTTGTTGTCTGCACGAAGCGTGATAATGATATACTTAAGTGTAGTCTGGAGGGTGAGAGTCCAGAACACACATGACAAAGCTCCTAATACAAAGTTCTCGTTGATAACGGATGCTCCGTTGAGAATGGCCCTGATTGTATAAAGAGGAGAAGTACCCAAATCGCCGTAAACAATACCCAGCGTGATGAGCAAACCGCCCATCGTGAGTTTGGAAGTTGTTCCGGCAGATGTAAACTTTTTCATTAATAATTACATGGAAATTTTAAGCCCGCAAATGTATGCTATAATTTCCAAAATTCACGACAAATGCAAATACTGCTATTGGCTGTTGCCATTATAAATCTGGTTCTCCTGCTCTGCGACCCTTATAAATGTTGTCCGTTTGGAAAGTTCTTTCAGCTGGGATGCCCCTACATATGTGCATGTGCTGCGGATTCCTCCCAATATGTCGAGAACAGTTTCATCCACTTTTCCACGATATGGCACAACTACGGTTTTACCTTCGCTTGCCCTGTACTCGGCAACGCCCCCGGAGTGTTTTTCCATTGCAGTTGCAGAACTCATTCCATAAAACAGCTTGACCTTTTCCCCGTTTTTTTCTATCAGCTCGCCGCCACTTTCATTATGCCCGGCCAGCATACCTCCAAGCATAACAAAATCGGCCCCTGCGCCGAATGCCTTGGCCACATCGCCCGGTGTTGAACAGCCTCCGTCGCTTATAATCTGACCGCCCAAACCATGCGCTGCATCGGCACATTCAATGATAGCCGATAGCTGCGGATAACCGACACCCGTCTTGACACGGGTTGTACACACAGAGCCCGGACCTATGCCTACTTTGATTATATCTGCACCGGCTAATAAGAGTTCCTCTACCATTTCTCCTGTAACCACGTTTCCGGCGATTATAACTTTATCCGTAAACTTCTTGCGAATCTGTTTAACAAATGCAACAAAGTGCTCGGAATATCCATTGGCTACGTCAATACAAATAAACCTCAGCTGTGGATGATTATTGAATATCTGACATACTTTTTCGTAGTCATTATTACTTGTCCCGGAACTTACGGCAATAAAGTTTTCAATTCCATTGGGAGCATTTTTCAGAAAGTCATTCCACTCTTCAAGAGTATAATGCTTGTGAATTGCTGTAAACATCTTGTGTTTCTGCAAAGCCATCGCCATCTCAAAAGTTCCCACGGTGTCCATGTTTGCTGCCATTACCGGGATTCCGGTCCAATCACTTTTGCTGTGCATCAGTTTAAAAGTGCGCTCAAGTTTTACCTGCGACCTGCTGCTCAAAGTAGAACGTTTGGGGCGGAACATCACGTCCTTAAAGCCAAGTTTAATATCGTATTCTATTCTCATAACCAATTATTTTTCTTTGTTAAAAACCAAGTTCTGCCTCAACAGGGCTCAGCGCACTGAGAGACAATTCTGTAAATTCGTCAATAGGAATACCGATGGTTTCACATTCAAGAATTGTTTCGCGGTTAAC
>JAGDMC010000118.1 GCA_017860395.1 Bacteroidota bacterium
AAGCCTGTACGACTTATTCTTTTTGCTTTGCCCAACGGGAATTCAATTGAAAATACCGAAGGCCGCCTCCTGTTGTCAAAAACGGACGACTGGCACTTTGATATTCAGCATATCGCTGCTCAGGTAAGGTTCCTCAGGGAAAACGATAAACGGTTCAATTACATAGTTGCATATCTGGAATCCTCACAAAAAGCATGGACCGCGCATGCATCAAAATATAAGGATTCGCCTTTGATGTATTCGCATCTTGTAGACACAGTCAAAGCGATTGTCCTTGACAAATATTTTAAAAACAAACCACCGGTGAGGCTTAATGTCGTATTGGCAAGTCATAGCGGCGGAGGAAGGTTTGTCTTTAATTACCTTTTGGGAGTAAGCGAAATTCCGGAATTTGTAGAGAGATTATGCTTCATAGACAGCTACTACGGATATGAGGAGCCGTTTGCTGGAAAATTTATGAAATGGCTCAACTCGGGAAAAGACAAAATGCTGGGAGTAATATCTTATGTAGACACAACCGTTATTTATAACGGAAAACCAATTGTGAGCAAAACAGGAGGAACCGGCTACAGAAGCGAGCTTATGTACCGGAACATGAAAGAAGCCGGGGTTAAATTTAAAGACAGGGCCGATACCTCGTTTGTCCGTCATACAGCTTTTGACGGAAGGCTCAGAATTATAATAAAAGAGAATCCGGCCGGTAAAATTTATCACACTATACTTGTAGAAAAAAACGGTCTTATTCACCAATTGCTGTTCAATAGCAAATTAGAGGAGAGAGGCTACAAATTTTGGGGAGAGAGATGCTATAGCAATCTGATTAAGTAAAACTTACAGATTATGAAAAGATACCTTCCCTTGGACATTCTCAGAGGATTAACAATCTTTGGAATGGTTCTTTCGGCAATTGTTCCCTATGGTGTCCTGCCTCCATGGATGTACCACATTCAAAATCCGCCACCAACCCATGAACTCGATATGACAATTTCCGGCATAAGCTGGGTGGACCTTGTTTTTCCTATATTTATCTTTTGCATGGGAGTGGCTGTTCCTCTTGCAGGCAGAAAGAGAATTGAGGCAAGGGAGGAAAAACACGAGCCGAAGGAAAAAATCCGCAAAACATTTCTTATAGAGGTCTCTGAAAGGTTTTTAATGCTTTGGCTGTTTTCGTATCTATATCCGTTACTGGATTTCTCCGACGTAAAGGGCTGGTTGCCGCAAGTTGCAACTATTGCAGGATTTTTATCACTCTTTACCCTTTATTATATATTTCCAAAGACAGGCACATCTTCATTTTCGGTGTGGCTCATGAAATACAAAAACCAAATCCGGGTATCCGGAATTATCATAATTACTTTGCTCATTGCAGCGGGGCACCTCTTTTTTGGAGAGGTGGTATCGATACACCGCAGGGGAATAATAATCTTTTTACTTGCATTTTTGTATCTCTTTGGTTCCTTAATCTGGTATTTCACAAGGAACAATGTTCGTAACAGGGCCCTGGTATTTGGCCTTATTCTTCTTTTCTCTGCAATTACAATGTATTTTGGCCTGCAGGGGAAAGTGTATGCAATAAAAGAACTTCGCTGGATATTGAATCTTGAATATTTTTATTTTTTACTCATACTTGTGCCTGCGACCTTTATCGGGGATCTTATTTACGGAGGGGAAGGACGTCAACATCCCCGAATAATTAAAGCAGAGTTATGGATTGCCTCGCTCTCTGTAATTGCGGGAATTGCAGCCTTTTTTATTGAGGGTTCAATTACAAAAGTGCCGTGTACAATTTCATACTGCTTTGTAACTCTTGGTATAAGCATATATCTGCTTATGCTTGTCCATTACATAACGCAAAGAAGGCAAAACAGCATATCAACTCTTTTTACACGAATATTCTCAGGAGCAGGCAGCAACCCGCTTATGAGTTACATTGCCTTTGGCAGTTTTGTAATACCTTTCTTCAAACTCACCGGGCTGATACTTGTCTACCAGGCTGCTTATCCTCCGGGTTATCCGTGGATTGGAGTTGCAAGAGCTTTTGTTGCGGTCCTCTTTACAATGTCGCTGGTAGCTCTGATGAGTGAAAAGAAAATTTTTTGGAGAGCATGATTATATATTTGAATAATAACCGGTTAAAATGACATTACCAATACTCCTCGCCTACATTCTCACCCCTGCTGCGGTTCTCTGGCTATGTTCCAAAATTCCCTTTCTGAATAAAATTGGCCCTGTTCTCCTGCTCTATCTTATTGGGGTTATAATTGGTAATTCGGGTCTTATTCCGCATTCGGCCTATTCTCTTCAGGATTTGATTGTAACGGTTATCATTCCGCTGGCAATTCCGCTTATGCTGTTCTCTTGCGATTTCCGTCACTGGGACATCAAAAACGCCTTGCTGACACTCATAACCGGTGTGATTGCAGTCGTTACGGCTGTTGTGGCGGGATTTTTTATCTTCAGGCCACTCATTGGGCGCGACCCGGCTATTGGGGACCAGATGCACAATATTGCCGGGATGCTGTCGGGGGTCTATACAGGTGGCACTCCAAATCTTGCAGCAATAAAAATTATGCTTGGCGTTCCAAACGAGACATATATCCTCATTCACTCATACGATATGGCCATCAGTCTGCTTTACCTTACATTTCTTCTATCTGTGGGTATTCCGCTATTCAGGAAAATCCTCAGGAGCAATTCGGGAAAAGAGACAGCGAAGGATAGTCACATGCCGGTTGAGTCATTTGACGAAAATCCATACAGCGATTTCTTTCAAAAGAAATATCTTATTCCGGTGTCTGGGGCAATAGGGATTTCACTTGCAATTTTTGCCGTTTCGGGCGGGGTCTCTTTTTTGTTTCCAAAAGATATGCAAACTGTAGTTGTGATTCTTGCAATTACTACGCTCGGTATTGCAGCGTCGTTTATAAAACCTGTCCGGGGAATAAAGAAGAGCTTTGATGCGGGGATGTATCTTGTATACATATTCAGCATGGTAGTGGCATCAATGGCAGACCTGTCCCGGCTTAATCTTTCAGGCGGGATATACCTGCTCCTCTACATTACTTTTGCGATATTTGGTTCTCTTGCCATTCAGCTTTTGCTTGCAAAAATTTTCAAACTCGATGCCGACACTGTGGTTATATCATCTGTTGCGCTTGTAAATTCGCCTCCATTTGTACCAATGGTTGCTGCAGCAATGAAAAACAAAAGCGTTATTATTACCGGTATCACAGTAGGGCTGGTTGGTTATGCCGTAGGAAACTATCTTGGTTATATTATAGCCAGGGTTCTGGTAAATTTTTAGAAATATAAACACCATGAAAAAAGTAACACTCCTTGCAATTGTTTCTCTCATTCTATTCTCCTCTGCTTTTGCAGAAGCTCAGGACACATTAGTTCAGGCACAGAAAAAAATTAAAAAGGGGTGGAACATCGGGCCGCTTCCTGCTATAGGATATAACAGCGACCTCGGATTCCAGTACGGGGCACTTGCAGACTTTTACTATTTTGGCGATGGCAGGACATTTCCGGAATATATTCACAAGTTCAATATAGAAGTATCCCAGTATACAAAGGGAACAGGAGTATATCACCTGTTTTACGACTCGAAGCATCTTCTCAAAGGAATCCGTACTACAATTGATGTAAGTTATCTGACCGATAAAATGATGGATTTTATTGGCTATAACGGATATATGTCGGCCTATGATGCCGTTTATGCAGCTGCTAACCCTTCTTTTTATAAAATGGACCGCAGGCTTATGAGGGTTACTGCAGATTTTCAGGGTTCTCTCGGAGGTAACTGGAGCTGGGCAGCGGGAATAGGAATGTACAGCTATAAAATTGGAGAAGTGAGGCTTGAAAAATATGCCGCCGCCGATAATGTTTACTCGCATTATGTAAATGCCGGCCTCATCGGAAGCGGAGAGGCCACGGGCGGAACGAGAGTGGAATTAAAGGCCGGATTGGTGCATGATACGCGTAATAACGAAGTAGACCCAACAAGAGGGATGTGGAGCGAAGCAATACTTTTCGGTTCGCCCGGAAGCAGCAGCTATCTTAAACTTTCGCTTGTGCACAGAGGTTTCGTTCCTGTAGCCGGGGACCGTCTCACTTTTGCATACCGGGTGGCAGTTCAGGCAAATATTGCAGGTGAAGCGCCGTTCTATATGCAGCAAAACCTGACAACTCTTTATTTTCGTCAGATATCATCGGAAGGTCTTGGCGGGGTAAACACTATTCGCGGGTTAATTAGAAACAGGGTAGTAGGGCAGGGAGTTGCCTGGGCAAACCTTGAACTCAGGTACAGGTTTCTTGACTTCCGCTTTTTAAAACAAGACTGGTATCTTGCATTAAATCCGTTTTTTGACGCAGGAAGGACTATTCAGTATTACAAGAGAGATTTGATGCACCAGTCGTCCGACCCGGTTATTTTTCCTCAGGATTCAGAAGCTCTGCACATGACTGCAGGGTTGGGAATAAAAGCCATTATGAACAGGAACTTCGTAGTTTCTTTCGAATGGGGAAAACCATTTGACAAAAGAGACGGGAAAAACGGGATGAACATAGGGCTGAATTATATTTTTTAAAAAAGTTGTAACATTATTTCTCTTCATTCGTCATTAGAGCAGTATGACAGAACAGGAGTTTAACATATTGGTCCAAAGGTTAAGACCCAAACTCATTAACTTCGCAGGCGGCTTTGTAAAAACAGGAGCTGCAACTGCAGAAGATATGGTGCAGGATGCCGTAATTAAACTCTGGCGCACTCAGGAAATACAGGAGGTGAAGAATCATGAGGCACTTACGCTTCACATTCTTAAAAATGTATGCATAGATTACCTCCGCCTTAAAAAGAACAATACAGAATCTTTAAATGTAAATTCAACTCACAAGCTCACCGAAGATCCTGTTGCTGCACTTGAAAGGAAAGATCAGTTTGCTTTTTTAAGGGGATGCATAGACACTCTTCCTTCCGACCAGATGCTGGCGGTGAGACTGAGGGATATAATGGGCTACGAGATGGAAGAGATTGCTGTGATTCTTGATACTACTGAGGGAAATGTAAGGACCCTTTTATCAAGAGCCAGACAAAAATTAAGAGAAAAAATTCAAATGCGATGAAACGAGAAGAATACAGTGAAATTGAGAATCTCATAGAGAGATATTTCAACGCAGAGACAACTCTGGAAGAGGAGTCGCTTATAAGAAAATATTACAGGAACACACCTGTAAACGAGATTGAACCTCAGTTAAGAGGATATGCACAGCTATTTGGATATTTTTCAAATGAGATTGATGCTGATACCGGTACAGAGTCGCAACCTAAAACCGGCCAATACAGGGAACCAAAGAGAGTTATTGTTAAGACTACATTTTACCGGCCTCTTATGAGATGGGGAACTCTTGCGGCAGCAGCTGTTCTGGTAGTGGCCTTCTTCCTCATCAACCCAAGGGAAGATAATTCTCTCAAGCTGATGATAGACGGTGAAAGGGTAAATAACAACGAACTCGCAATGTCTTTTGCCGGCGAACGTCTTGACAAGGTAAATGAAATGATGGGTCAGGTAAAGAAAGGTAATGATGTAATGGACCGTTTAACTTCTGTGGGCAGGGCAATGGCTCCCCTGGAAAAAATTGGAACCAAACTGACACAAAATCAGGAATAGTTCGTCATAATAGCGAGTACTCACAACAACAAAATTGAAAAAACTGAAAAATTAATAAAATGAAAAAGTTACTGTTAATAATGCTAACGGCCCTTCTTGCTCCAGTTGCACTTTCGGGCCAGTCGAAAGA
>JAGDMC010000015.1 GCA_017860395.1 Bacteroidota bacterium
ATGTGGATAAAAATGCGATAAATAATTCAAAAAATTGCCCTTAAAAATTTGGATATAAAAAGGAAGATTATATATAAAAAAAGATGGCAATAATTGTAAAAGAATTATGAATTTTTATAAACATGAGACAAACTGTTTTATTAACAGTATTTGGTATTATTGTTAATAAACTATATTTGCACCCTATTATATGAAAGAGGGTTTGGTATTAGAAAAATTTGCAACCCAAGACGCTGCAAAAGAACTTGTTAATTGGGTTGAGACTTCAAAGGGAGGAGCCATTACGGCGGAGGGACTCTATTCTTCTGCAAAGGCTTTTGCCATGGCTGCTGCAATAAAAAGCGGCCTTCATTTTATACTTTTAAACAACAGGGAAGATGCCTCTTACTGTTCGGGAGATTTATACAGCCTTCTGGATAAAGAGTGTGTTTTCTTTTTTCCCGGATCATCAAACCATAGCGCAAAAGGAGATAAAAAAGACCCTTCATTTCAGGTTCAGAGAACAGCTGCCATAAAAGCACTCAACTCATACCGTGAGGGAAGCTATGCCGGTGAAAAACTTATTGTTGTTGCATATCCGCATTCTGTTGCAGAACTTTTGCCTAACGAAAAAAAGTTAAGCTCAAGCATCCTTAAGATATCTAAAGGAGATATGCTTTCGCATGAATTTATTAAAGAAACGCTCATTGAGTACTCTTTTGAACGGGTGGACTTTGTTTCTGAACCGGGTCAGTTTGCTTTGCGCGGAAGCATTATTGACCTGTTTTCTTATTCCGACAACAGGCCGTACAGAGTAGATTTTTTCGGGGATAATGTAGAAAGCATAAGAATATTTGAAATTGACAGCCAGCGGTCGCTGGAAGAACTTGGAACCATTGAAATCTTTCCTAATATATATGAAGGCAATTCAGACGAAGAGCTGACAAATATATTTGCATTCACAGGCAAGGCTTCTACAATATGGATTACAGATGCGGAATATTTTACTCAGCAGATAAAAACGCTGAAAGAGCTTGAAAAGCAGGAAGAAAGGTTAATTGAACCGGCACAGTTTGCAATAGAAACAGGCAATTTCCGGACTATACTTTTTGGGCCGCATTCCAAAAAATTTGAGACAGAGAAAACCATAAAATTTCACACCTCGCCGCAACCATCTTTTAACAAAAACTTCGATTTGCTTGCCGGAGACATTGACAACAAAACCACAGAGGGATTTGATGTATCAATTATAAGCGACAATCTTAATCAGATAGAGAGGTTAAACCAGATATTTTCTTCAATTGAAGGACATCCGGTTAAATTCAACCATCTGAATTACTCTCTTCATGAGGGATTCACTGACCATAATTCCATGCTTTGTTTGTATACCGACCATCAGATATTTGAGCGGTATCACAGGGTTAAGACATACAGAACAGTTGAGAAGAGCGAGAGGCTTACAATTAACGACCTGAACTCTTTTCAGATAGGAGATTATATAGTTCACGTTGACCACGGGATAGGAGTATTTGGAGGCCTGGTGAGGACTAGTATAAACGGAAAACCGCAGGAGGTAGTAAAACTTATCTACAGGGATGGCGATGTTATATTTTTGTCTATCCACGGCCTGCATAAAATTTCCCGTTACAAGTCAAAGGATTCTTCGCCACCTAAGGTTTATAAGCTTGGTACCGGTGCGTGGAACAAACTCAAGAGCCAGGCAAAATCAAAAGCTAAAGATATTGCCTCGGACCTGATAGAGTTGTATGCTAAAAGAAGAGGTTCCGGAGGTTATGCCTTCTCCGGCGACTCATATATGCAGTATGAACTGGAAGCTTCTTTTATTTATGAGGATACTCCGGATCAGCTAAAGGCGACAAAGGCGGTGAAGGAGGATATGGAACAAAACTATCCAATGGACAGGCTGGTGTGCGGAGACGTGGGATTTGGCAAAACCGAGATAGCAATAAGGGCGGCATTTAAGGCTGTTGCCGACAGCAAACAGGTGGCAGTTCTCGTTCCAACAACAATTTTAGCACTTCAGCATTATAAAACATTTACAAGACGGTTAAAAAATTTTCCGTGCAACATTAGCTATATCAGCCGGCTCAAAACGTCCAGGGAGATTAAAGAGACAACCGACAAGCTTAAAGAAGGACAATTGGACATTATTATTGGCACCCACCGGTTGCTTAACAAAGAGATTAACTTTAAAGATCTGGGGCTTCTGATTATTGACGAAGAGCAAAAATTCGGAGTAGCTGCAAAAGAGAGACTGAGACAACTCAAGGCAAATGTGGATACTCTCACTCTCACGGCTACGCCAATCCCCCGTACTCTTCAGTTTTCTTTGCTTGGAGCAAGGGATCTTTCCATAATAAACACTCCTCCCCCAAACAGACTACCCATTCAGACCGAGATAATTGACTTTAATGAAGATGTAATAAGGGATGCAATCAATTTTGAACTTGAAAGGGGCGGACAGGTCTTTTTTGTTCATAACCGGGTAGAAGACATAAGAGCGATAGAAGATATCATCCGCCGGCTGTGCCCCGAAGCAAAATGCTGCGTTGGCCATGGTCAGATGGAGCCAACAGCGCTCGAGAGGGTGATTCTTGATTTTATGATGGGCGATTACGATATTCTGATTGCCACAACAATAGTAGAAAACGGGATTGACATTCCGAATGCAAATACCATGATTATCAATCAGGCGCAAAATTTTGGCCTGAGCGATCTTCACCAGCTGAGAGGCAGGGTGGGGAGGTCCAACAGCAAAGCCTTCTGTTATCTGATAGTACCTTCAATGCTTGCAATAACGGATGAGGCGAGGCGGAGGCTAAAGGCAATTGAGGCATTCTCCGATTTAGGAAGCGGATTCAACATTGCAATGCAGGATTTAGATATCCGCGGTGCCGGAAATATGCTTGGTTCCGAACAGAGCGGTTTTATTGCAGAAATGGGATTTGAAACATATCAGCGCATATTGACCGAGGCAGTTAATGAATTGAGAGAGGAGAGGGGTATGGAGATTCCTTCAGACTCGCATCAGACCGCAAAAACGAATGATTTTGTTGCCGACTGCTCAATTGAAACCGACCTGGAAATACTCATTCCGGACGACTATGTAAATATTACATCAGAAAAAATGAGGCTGTACAAAGAGCTTGACGCCGTTGCCAGCGAAGCGGAACTCAAGAGCTTCCTTGAATCGCTTGCTGACAGATTCGGACCTTTGCCGCATCAGGTTCAGGAGTTGTCGGACACGGTGAGGCTAAGATGGCTGGCGATGGAGTTGGGATTCGAAAAAATAGTGCTCAAAGAAGGGATGCTGATTGCGTATTTTGTTACCAATAAGATGTCGGGATTTTATAAATCTCCCGGATTTGCTAAAATTCTCAACTATCTTCAGAAACAGTCCAAACGCTTTGAAATTAAGGAGCACAACGAAAAACTCTTTATTAAAGTGAGGCGAGTGGAGAGCATAGAGAGAGCTTATAAAATATTTTTGGAGATGCAATCCTGAAAAATTATAACTTTGCAAATTGTGACTAATCTCATAATAGATATCGGAAACACAGCTCTTAAAGCTGCCTTTGCTCAGGGAACTGTAGTGGGGGCCGTTGAAAGATACTGCGGAGAAGGGGTTTTGGATTTCATACTTGGAATGACTTCCGCACAGAAACCAGCAGTAATTGCAATCTCCACCGTTAGAAAATTTGATGATAATTTTTACGGCAGGCTTGAGCGTGAGTGTGAGAAACTTATTGTGCTGAATGATAAAACGTGGCTTCCGCTTGTTAACAAATATAAGACGCCGGAAACTTTAGGTGCAGACAGGATTGCATCTGCAGTTGCGGCAAAGGAGCTTTTTCCCGGGAAAAATATTATTGTTTTCGATTTTGGGACGGCTCTTACAATTGATTTTATTACATCATCCGGAGAATTTCTCGGGGGAAATATTTCGCTGGGTTTAAGGACTAGATATATGGCTTTAAACCATTATACTCAGCAACTTCCGCTCCTTGATGCGCCGGAGGAATTTGATGGAATAGGAGGGTCTACAAAGGATGCTATAAACACCGGCGTTATTTTGGGTCTGATTTTTGAAGTTGAAGGTTATATAAGGCAATATCCGGATCACATACATATTTTTACAGGTGGTGATGCGATTTATTTTGCAAAAAAATTGAAAAGTCCGATATTTGTAGTTTACAATTTAGTATTGATGGGCTTAGCCCATGTAGCTGATTATTATGAGAAAAAACAGATTCTTTGCTAAGGCATTACTTCTTTCATTATCAATGATGTGGGTTGGCCTTGCCTTCTCTCAGACGACAGATGCCCTAAACACGTTCACTCCGTATTCCATTTTTGGAGTGGGCAATGTTTCCAAACAGGGTACCGCATTAAACAAAGCTATGGGGGGAATCGGGATAGGTTTCAGAGACAACCGTTCCATCAACTACCTCAACCCCGCATCAATATCCTTCAGAGATACACTTGCCTTCATGCTCGACTTTGGCATGGAACAAAACAATAATTACTATTCTTCTGCAACATCATCATCGGCATACAACACATTCAATATGCACGATTTTGTGATGACTTTTCCTATTTATAAAAAATCGGCACTCATAATCGGAGTAACCCCATACAGCTCAGTTGGCTACAAATTTGAAACGAAAGAGACCGATCCGGAAATCATTAATGCGCTCGGAGACGTTACATATCAAAAATATGGAACAGGCGGAATAAACAAACTCTTCCTCGGGGGCTCTGCCAAGATTTTTAAAAATCTTTCCCTTGGAGCAGAATTGTTATACTACTTTGGAACAATTGACCGATATTCAAATATAAACTTCAGCAACTCGGGGTCGCTCCGGAATATTAAAACAGGAGATGACTTTGTAATCAGCACAATTTCAGGTAAACTTGGCCTTCAGTACAGCTACAATTTTGACAAAGAGAAATCGCTTACTCTGGGTGCGACATATCTTATTAATACAAAACTCAGCGGAGAGCGTACAAAGTATACTTTTTCAAATACTGCATCGGAAGCAGTTGATACCGTTTCCTATAATGTTAGCACAAATACAAATCTGCAAATTCCGGGAGAACTGGGAATTGGTGCCTCATACAGGTTACAGGACAAATGGATGATTGGTGCAGATTATGTGAGACAGAACTGGAAAAATGCCAGCGTCCCACTCACTCCGGGGGTGAATTTCCTTCCAACAACGAGCAGTTCTATAAGAATTGGGGGAGAATATACGCCAAACAGGTATGATATCAGGTACTATCTTAAGAGAGTGACATACAGGGCGGGTCTCTATTACGACAAGTCGTACGTGAGCCTTAACGGACAGCAGGTAAATTCGTTTGGCATAACACTGGGAGCCAACCTGCCAATTTACAGGTGGTATAATGCATTTGGATTCTCAATTGACATGGGTCAGAGGGGAGCTGTAAGAGACGGACTCGTGAGAGAAAGATATATAATGCTAAACCTCAACGTGAGTCTTCACGATATTTGGTTCCAGAAATACAGGTATGACTAAAATAAATTTAAATTTAAAATAATTAATGGTTATGAAGAAAGTAAGTGTATTATTTTTACTTGCAGCCCTTTCTCTGATCTCAATATCATCTTTTGCTCAGGGAAAATATGGTAAAGATAGTGTAGAATGTACCAGAAATATCTCGTTCTACACAGATTATATGAAGCAGGGAAACCTGGCAGAGGCCGCTCCTTTGTGGAGAGAAGCATTAAAATACTGCCCTCCGGGAGTGAGACAAGGTTTGTATGTTGACGGACAAAAAATTATTAAATTTCTCATCGAGAAGAATAAGAGCAATATTGCTTTAAAGAATTCGTTGATAGACTCTTTGATGATGATGTACGATCTGAGGTCGGAATATTTCCCAAAATATATTTTAACTGCTCAGACCAACAAGGCTCTTGACATGGATATTTACAAAGGCGACCAGAACAAAATAGTATTGGAAGCTTTCGAAAAAGTAATTAAAATGGGCGGCCCAAATGTTGAACCAAGAGTTTTTACCATTGCAATGCAAAGAGCATCGGATATGTATTCAAAAAAAGAGATCGGAGCTGAAAAAGTGATGAGTCTTTATTCAAGCTTTACTCCTATTCTGGAGGCTCAGATTAAAGCAAATCACCCCGACGCTGCCTCGGTAAAAAAGGATGTTGACAATCTGTTTGCAGTGAGCGGTGTTGCAAGTTGTGAAAATATCGTTGCCCTGTTTACACCAAAGCTTGAAGCCACTCCCAATGACAAAGAACTCGTTTCCGGCATTGTAGGCCTGCTAAATAACGGCGGTTGCTACAAGGAGCCTCTTTTCTTAAAGGCAGTTGAATCTCTTTATAAAATGGACCCTTCATATCAGTCGGCATACTATCTGTACAAGCTGTACTCTATGAAAGAGGATTATGCAAATGCTGCAAAAATGCTTCAGGAAGCGATAGACAGCGATCAGTCGGGTCCAAAAGAAGATGCAGAATATCTTTATACTCTGGCATCAATTTATTACGGCAAACTGGAAAGCCCAGCGAAAGCAATTTCTTTAGCAAGACAAGCGGCAGAACTGGACCCTTCATATAATGGAAAGGTATATATGCTGATGGGTTCTGTATGGGCTTCTTCAAGATGTGGCGGAAATGAAATTGAATCCAGGGCAAAATGGTGGGTTGCTGTTGACTTTTTTGTAAAAGCAAAAAATGCCGACTCTACTCTTTCCGAAGAAGCCGACAGATTTATTTCAACTTATCGTCAATATTTTCCAAAACAGGAAGATGCATTTATGTACGATATAATTGACGGTTCTTCATATACTGTTTCATGTGCAGGGATGAGAGAATCGACAACAGTGAGAACTATTAAATAAGGAAGATGTTTTTTAAAGACTTTCGGGATTTAAGAATTATCAGGACAGTAGCAGCCACTTTTGTGGTTGCTACTCTTCTTTTTTCCTGTAAAGACGAATTGCCGGTTACCGACCCCATTGATGCGGAAAAGGTGCCTACGCATATCGTACTTGAAATGTCTTTAGAACAGTCATCGGGCGGGAAAGTGAAGATGAGGGTAAGTGCTCCTGTTATGCAAAACTTTTCCAAGAGCATACCTCCTTATGAGATATTCCCCAATGGAATGAATGTCAAGGCTTTTACCGCCGACGGACTCCTCGAAACCGAAATAACAGCCAAACAGGCAAGACACATAAATTCTCCGGAGAAAGATCAGTGGGAGGCATACGGAGATGTCGTGATTAATAACTACATCAAAGGACAAACAATAGAAACAGACACCCTTTATTGGGACAAGTCCAACAAAAAGATCTTTACGCATTGCTATGTCAAGATAAAGGATCCGCTGGGATTTATACAGGGTTATGGAATGGAATCGGACGAACTTGCAAGAAATGCGATACTTCTGCGACCTTTCGATGCTTACGGAATAATAAAAAGAGATTCAACCGAGGTAATTTACGTAGATACTGTTAACTTTATAGGGCCCATTTTAAAGATTAAATAGTATGGTTTCTATTATTACGGCTATTGTATCATTATTGATCCTCTCTTTATTTGCAGCTCTGGAAATCTCTTTTCTGGCCTGCAACAGATTAAAAATAGAGCTCGACTTAAAACAGGAGAGACACTATGCCCATATTATTGAAATTCTGCTCGAAAACAGCACGCAATTTTTAAATTCACTTAAAATAGCTTACGCATTCTTTTTGGTGCTTTTAGGAGTATCAATTGTAAACATATTTTCTCCTCTGATAACTGAATATATTACAGATTCGCTTTTTGGAATAATAGTCATTGAGATTTTTCTTATCGTATTTCTGGCCGTGGGTCCGGCCAATCTTCTTCCTAAACGGTTTTCCGTTAAAAACCCAAATCTGGTACTTGAAAAGTTTTACTGGCTTGCATATGCTGTGTATAATACGATATCTCCTTTTATGAAAAAGAGAGAAATCTCCCAATCTGTTATCCCGCCGGGAGAACCTGAAACATCGGCAGATATTGAAATAATCCAGAATGCACTTAATTTTTCCGAAGTTTTGCTTAAAGAGTGTATGATTCCAAGAACGGAAATATGTGCGATTTCCAGGGATGCTGCACTGGAAGAGGTTATATCGCTGTTTGCCGAGTCTAATTATTCCCGAATTCCCGTTTTTGCCGGAAGCGTAGACAGGATAGTAGGCTATATACACTCAAAAGACCTGTTTGCCGGAGGCAAAACTGTTTCTGAACTCATACGCCCTGTCGATTTTGTAACCGAGGATATGAACGCAAATGCCCTTTTGGCGATGCTTACAAAAAGCAAGCGGTCGCTTGCGGTTGTTCTGGACGAATACGGCGGAACAGCCGGGATAGTTACCCTTGAGGATCTTATTGAGGAAATTTTCGGAGAAATATCGGATGAGCTTGACAAAGAAGAACTTTCGGAAAAAAGGATTTCAGACAATGAATTTATCTTTTCAGCGCGAAAAGAGATAAAATATCTAAATAAAGCATACGACCTTAACCTTCCCGAATCAGAAGATTACGAAACTCTGGGCGGGTTAATAACTTACCTTCACGAAAACATCCCCGGAGAAGGAGAAGTGCTTGCTTTTAACAATTTTTCTTTCAAAATACTCAAAACTGCTTCAAACCGGGTAGAGACAGTGAGTTTGAAAGTAGAAGACGAATAATAGATATCATAAATAAAAAAATTACTATCTTCGCGCCTTACAAGGAAATAACTTAAAACTTTATAAAAAATGGCAGTTCTCGAGAATATCCGAGTTAAAATGGGTGCCTTTATAACGATTATCATCGGTATCGCACTTTTATCATTTATTGTTGACGCAGACACGTTACAATCGGCAGTCTCCATGTTCTCGTCCAAATATGATGTTGGAGAGATGAAGGGAGAGGCAATCTCTTATAAGGATTATCAAAAAAAGATTGACTATTTTACTCAAATCCACCAAATGGCAACCGGTTCGTCAAATGTTGACGAGCAGACGCAGGAGATGATTAATCAGGGAGCATGGCAGGACATTCTTACCGAGAAAGTCCTTATCCCTACAATCAAGGATGCAGGGCTCGACGTTGGAGAAGAGGAAATGTTTGATTTAAGCCAGGGAACACAAATTTCTCCGGTTCTCACAAGAGAGCAGGCTTTTTTGGGTGCAGACGGCCAGTTCGACAGAAATAAGCTTGTTGAATTCATTAAGGCTATCCCAACTGACGAGAGCGGCAAACTGGCAACATACTGGAACTATTTGGAAAACACAATGATGAACGACCAGATGTTCTCAAAATATGTTTCATTGCTTGCAAAGAGCAGCGTTATGAATCCGGTTGAGCTCAGAAGAACAATTGAAAACAACAATATTACTTCCGATGTTTCATTCGTTATGCAGCCATACGGTTATCAGGTTGATACCACAGTAGCTGTCTCTAAACAGGAGATTAAGGATTATTACAACAAGCGCAAGCAGAACTTTGAACAAAAGGCCAGCAGGGATATAGAATATGTTGTTTTTGAAGTTCAGCCTTCACAGGAAGATATCAACCTTTCAAAAGGCGATATTGAAAAAGTATATAACGAGTTTACCACAACTGGCAATCTGAAATCTTTCCTTGCAAAGAATTCTGAAAAGCAACTCAACCCGTATTACTTCAAAAAGGGCGAACTGGCTTCAATTTCTCCGGTACTGGACAGTTTTGCATTCGGGGCAACTCCGGCTGTAGTTCTTCCGGTTTACCAGGAAGGAAATATATTCAGGGCAGCAAGAATCAGTTCGGTTAAGAATATTCCGGACTCAGTATATGTTGAACACATTCTTCTTGACGGCAGAGACAAGGCGGTTGCTCAGGCAAAAGCCGACTCTCTTATTAAACTTCTTGAGGGAGGAGCAAGCTTCACAGAACTCGCAGCAGCGAATTCCCTTGATAAAAACCCTAATGTTGCTCCCGGCGAACTTGGCTGGATGACACAAAACTATATGATTCCGGGTTTTGACACATGTTTTGTTGCAGCTCCAAACAAGCTGATGAAACTTGAGACTCAATACGGGCTTCATATTGTTAAAATCAAAGAGAAGACCGCTCCTGTTAAAAAAGTTCAGCTTGCCATACTTGAAAAGAGTGCTGTTGCCGGAAAAGAGACTTTCCAAAAGTATTATTCACAGGCAAACGATGTAGCTTCAAAATCGGCAGGAAAACTTGATAAATTCAGAGCCGTTATAAAAGAGATGAATCTCGTTCCGATCCCTGCAATGGGAATTGAAGAGGGAGCAAAAACTGTTGCGACATACAAAAACGCAAGAGAACTCAGCAAATGGGTTTATGGAGCTAAGAAGGACGAAGTGTCACAGATTATTTCCATAGACAACAAATACTTCTTTGTTGCAACCGTAACTGCAATCCGCGAAGAAGGAATTCCATCGCTTGCTTCAATGGAAAGTACTATTACTACTATCCTTAAGAGAGAAAAATCTAACGAAAAGATGCTTGCCAAAGTTAAGGAAGAGGTAAAAGGAATGGCCAACATCGAAGAAATTGCTGCCAAACTTGGAACAACAGTAAACAAACAAAGCGGTATCTCTTTCGGAGCAATAGGATCGCAGTCGTTTGACCCGATATTTATCGGTTCTGTTGCAGGTGCCAAAGAGAACACTCTCACCGGCCCGGTTAAAGGCAATGTTGGTATCTATATTTTCAACGTAGACGCAAGACAAACCGGAGCTTTCTTCACAGAAAACGATGCAAAAGCAAAGGCAAGTCAAATGTTTTCTTACCAGCTTCAGCTTCTTCAGGGAGTTTTTGAGAAGGGTGGAGAAGTTAAGGACCACAGAGCAAGATTCTTTTAGCAGATAGTTGCTGAGCAATAAATAAAAAGAGGGGCTGTCTAATAACTAGACAGCCCCTCTTTTTATTGTTAATCTTCGGCGGCTAAACGTTAAAGCGGAAGTGCATGATATCTCCGTCCTGAACTACGTATTCTTTGCCTTCGACTCCGAGGCGGCCGGCTTCGCGGCATGCGGCTTCGGAACCGTATTTTACATAGTCTTCGTATTTAATGACCTCTGCACGTATGAATCCCTTTTCGAAGTCGGTATGAATTACGGCCGCTGCCTGAGGTGCCTTTGCTCCTTTATGGAACGTCCAGGCTCTCACTTCCTGAATGCCCGCAGTAAAGTATGTTTCGAGGTTCAGAAGGGAATAAGCAGATTGAATTACTCTGGAAACGCCGGATGCCTCGAGACCAAGTTCCTGAAGAAACATCTCCCGCTCTTCGAAACTCTCAAGTTCTGCTATTTCTGATTCAATTTTAGCAGCAACAATCAATATCTCCGCCCCTTCGTCCTTAATTGCCTCTTTTACCATATCTACATAGGCATTTCCGTCCTTTGCAGCCCTTTCGTCTACATTGCAAACATAGAGAACAGGCTTGTCAGTTAAAAGAAAGAGCTCTCCGGCAAGCTTAATATCGTCGGCATTGTCGAAAACAACGGTTCTGGCGCTCTTTCCCTGCTCAAGTATCTCTTTGTATTTAATAAGAATATTGTAGAGTCTTTTGGCCTCTTTATCGCCTCCTGTCTGTGCCTGTTTAGAAACCTTCTTCAGGCGGTTTTCAACAGTATCCAGGTCCTTTATCTGAAGTTCGGTGTCAATAATCTCTTTATCTCTTACCGGATTAATGCTGCCATCTACGTGAACAATATTTGGATCGTCGAAACATCTGAGGACATGAATTATTGCATCAGTTTCGCGAATATTGGCAAGAAACTGGTTTCCAAGCCCTTCCCCTTTGCTGGCTCCTTTTACAAGCCCGGCGATATCCACAATTTCAACTGTTGCAGGAACAACCCTGTGCGGTTTTACCAGTTTCTCCAACACCTGAAGCCTTGCATCGGGAACTATTGTAGACCCGAAATTGGGCTCAATTGTACAAAACGGGAAGTTGGCAGACTGAGCCTTCCCCGAACTTATACAGTTAAAAAGGGTCGATTTTCCAACATTTGGAAGGCCTACTATTCCACACTTTAATGCCATTTTTCTATTTTTTATTATTTGAGGGGGCGAAATTAGTCAAATTTTACAATAAAATCTAAAATGAGATAAAACAAATTAATAATCAGATATTTATTGAATACGCAAACAGTGTCGGAAGCCGGAATTTTTATATTTGACTATGAAATTACTACAAAATATCATACAAAAAACATGGGTAACATGTTTTCCGGGTATAAAAACGATTGCACCCGGCATGTTTGTATGTATCCTCTTTTTTTCTGCACTTTTTTTGCTTTCGCCGAAAACGGCAGGAGCACAGGATTTCAAGATTGTATTCTGGAATCTGGAAAATTTTTTCGACACGAGAGACGACCCTCTTACTTCCGATGACGAGTTTACCCCAATGGGGGAGAAACACTGGAGCCGAAAGAAATTCAACGAGAAGAGAAACGGACTGGCGAAAGCAATTCTTCTGCTGGCAGATGGGGAGCTGCCGTCGCTTATTGGAGTGGCCGAAGCGGAAAACAGGTATGTGCTCCGCCAGCTGACGGAAGCTACGGCGCTTTCGCCCGCGGGATATGGAATAATTCACAAAGATTCTCCGGATTCCAGAGGAATAGATGTGGCGCTTCTTTACAGAAAAGAGAGATTTTCTCCTTTAAAAACAGATTTTATCAATGTCCGGCTTCCCGATACAAGTATGAGAACAAGGCTGATATTATATACTAAGGGCGTTCTTGACAAGCTGGACACAATTCATGTTTTTGTAAATCACTGGCCATCTAAATATGGCTCAGGAGTTTTGTCCGATTCAAGGAGAGAGGCGGCGGCCGGCTCCCTCAGGCGGTATTGCGATTCGCTGATTTTTAGGAATTCTAAAGCAAACATTCTGTTAATGGGAGATTTTAATGATTCTCCGGAGAGGTCAGCTGCATCCTCTTTTGCCGGGTTCACAAACCTTGCGGAAAACCTGCAGAGGAGAATTCTCCGGGGGAAAAATGACAATGAGACCAATGGAGCCATTGCGGGAACAACTTCTCCCTGCAAGAGAGTAAAGGGCAGCATCAGGTTTATGGGAGAGTGGGAGCTGATAGATCATTTTCTTGTCTCGTCAAATCTTATGGACCCTCTTGAGCCTATTTACTGCCTCCCGGAATCGATGGAGGTTTTTTCGCACACCTATCTGCTTGAAAATGACAGGCAATATTTGGGTTTAACGCCAAGAAGAACATTTAAGGGGCCCAGGTATAACGGTGGAGTGAGCGACCATCTTCCTATAATAATGACGATAAAAAAGGTTTGGTGAAATTTATATACCTTTGCCGCATGTATGTAAAACCAAAAAAGTCTCTGGGACAGCATTTTCTTAAAGATGAGAAAA